>JAEYUH010000272.1 GCA_023432725.1 Actinomycetes bacterium
GCGGCGGGGGTCACCACCAGTTCCTCGGCGATCTGGTTGTTGGACGCGCCGTTGGCCATCAGCGCCAGCACCTCGCGCTCCCGCGGGGTGAGCCTCGTCAGCCGGACGTCGTCGTGCCGGGAGCGCAACAGCGAGCCGACCACCTCAGGGTCGACCACCATGCCGCCCCCGGCGACCACCTCCAGCGAGCGCATGAAGTCGGCGACCCGGCCGACGCGCTCCTTGAGCAGGTAGCCGGTGCCCGGCGCCTCCGGACGGGAGGCGGTCTCCAGCAGCACCGACGCGTAGGCCGGCGCGACATACTGGCTGAGGATGACGATCGGCAGCGTGGGGTGGCGTTCCCGGATCGCCACCGCGGCGCGCAGCCCATCGTCGGTCATCCCCGGCGGCATCCGGACGTCGGTGATCACGATGTCGAGCCCGTCGCCGGCGGTGCGCTCGTCCACGGCGGCGATGAGCGAGGGAGCGTCTTCGACCTCGGCCACCACCTCATGTCCGGCGCGCTGCAACAGGCTCACCAGCCCGGCGCGCAGCAGGGCTGCGTCCTCGGCAAGGACGATCCTCATGACCGCCCAGCGTAGGGGAAGGTGGCGGTGAGCATGGTCGGACCGCCCGGCGGGCTGGTCAGCTCGAAGGCACCGCCCGCGGTCTGGGTGCGCTCGACCAGGCCGCTGATCCCGTGGCCCGCGACGATCCGCGCCCCGCCGTGGCCGTCGTCGGTGATCTGCAGCATCAGCCGGCCCGCGTAGTCCAGCCGGACGGTGGCCGTCCGCGCGCCGGAGTGCCGCGCCACGTTGGTCAACGCCTCGCTGGTGAGGTAGTAGGCGGCGTTCTCGATCGAGGGCGGCAGCGGACGCGGGTCGCCGGTCACCCGGACCGCGACCGCGAGCGGCTGGCGCACCGCGAGCTCCTGAACCGCAGCCACCAGCCCGCGATCGCTCAGCACCTGCGGGTGGATGCCGCGGATCGTGTCGCGCAGCGAGGACAGCGCGGTCTCGACCGCGTCCTGGGCCGCCAGCACCGCCGACCGGGCGCCCTCCGGCTGGTCGCTGTCGAGCAGGTAGACAGCCTCGCCCAGGTGCATGGTGGAGACCACGAGGTGCTGCTGCGCGCCGTCGTGCAGGTCGCGCTCGATCCGCCGCCGCTCGGCCTCGAAGACGTCCACCAGTTCGCTGCGCGAGCTGGCCAGCTCGGCCACCTGGCGCTCGGCCTCGGGCGGGGAACTGGCGGCGATCACAGCGTGAGCCTGGGCACTGGCGAGCGCCCAGGCGACGTAGGCCCCGGCGGTCAGCCAGGCCCACAGCCAGATCAGGTAGAGCACCGACATCATCGGCGACGGGCTGCTGCTGAACCCGGCCACCCCCAACGCAAGGCAGCCGACGATCAGCGCACCGGGCAGGGCGTCGACGACCCCGAACAGCACAGTGGTGCCCCAGACCGCGAGCCCGCCCTGCCCGCCGGCCCGCTCAGAGCCGGAGGGCTGCGGTGGTTCGGGCAGCCGGAGCCCCAGCAGCCCCAGCCGGCGGCGCTCCACTGACGCCGTCTCGGCCATCACCGTGGGGAGCGCGAAGAACCCGAGGATCCCGGCCCCCAGCGCCAGGATCCCCATGAAGATCGAGGTGAAGCAGTAGACCAGCGAACGCCAGGCCAGCCCGCTGACGATGACGGTGAGCGGGTTGCGCGGTGCCGCCAGGCGTTCCCTGGCCGCGGCGGCGAAGCCGGAATCGGCGGGCGGCGCAGAGCGGGCTGTCATGACCCCCACCCTAGGCAGCACGGGCGGCCAGGACAGTAGCGCCAGCTGGAGTCTTCAGTACGCTGGCCGCGTCCGGGCCGAAGCCGAGGGGGTGAGCAGCTATCGCCGACCACCCCCTTCCCGCCGCGCCGACCGATGTCACAAGCTGGGTGCGGCAGATCGCCGCCGGCCAGGACCCGCGGGTCGGCCGGACGACGCCGGTGGTTCGGCTGCTCACCTACCCGCTGCCGACCCGGCCGGTCCTGCCCGAGAAGAGCGACGTCTTCCTGTGCGCGGGGGTGGCGGTGCGGGTGCACCGCGCCGGCACCGACCCCGTCGGACTGACCCGGCGGCTGGCCGCCATCGCCCGACCCGACCTCGAACCGCTGTGGATCCAGCCGTTGGGGTACCGGCCGCTGGCCCTTCCCGACGGCCGGCTCGCGACGGTGTGGCCGCGGGTGGGCGTGCTCTCGACCCTCGACAAGCCGCCGTGGGAGGAGGCGGCCCGCCTGCTCGCCCGGCTGCACCGCTGCCCGGTGCCTGCGGACGCGCCTGCCGCCCGTCCCCTGGTGCCGGGACCGGCCACAGCCTGGATCCACGGTGGCTTCCACCTCGGCCATCTCGCCCACACCCCGCTTCGGCAACGCTGGAAGCTCGTCGACCTGGACACCCTCGGCCTCGGGCAGCCTGCCCAGGACCTGGCCAGGCCCGCCGCCTGCCACGCGGCGGGGCTGCTCGAAGACGCCGACTGGGAGGCGTTCCTGGCCGCCTACCGGGGCGCGGGCGGGCCTGCGGTGCCGGCCTCCGGTGACCCGTGGCCGAGCCTTGAGGCACCGGCCAGGGCGGCCGCCCGGGAGTGGGGGCTCGCCCTGGCGGACCGACGCTGACCTGCTCACATGTCGGCCAGGGCCTCGGTCGGCGAGGCCTTGGCGGCCCGGCGGCCCGGCAGCACCGAGGCCAGCGCGGCGGCGAGCACGGCCACCGCCACCATGCCGAGGGTCTGGGCCAGGTCGACGCGCAGGGTCACGCTCGTCACCTCGAGCGGCACCGCCACGGCGGCCGC
>JAEYUH010000160.1 GCA_023432725.1 Actinomycetes bacterium
TCGGCGGCGATCTCCGCCTCACCGATAGCGCCGCGTCGGGCGAGTTGGGTGACGATCTGCCAGCGCAGGTCGGTGTCGACGGCCAGCCCGGGCGGGGCCTCCTCGCCGTCCAGCCAGGCCTCGATGAGGTCGATCGCCGCCTGGGACTCGGCCGCCGAGATCAGCGCGCGCGCGAAGGCGAGCTGGTGGTCGGAGCCGGGCTCGGCCTTCTTCAGCAGGCGGGCGACACCGATGGCGAAGTCGTCGTTGAGTTCGGCGCGCTGCTCACGCGGCGCGTAGTAGTCGATGGCGGTCCTGGCCTGGCCGAGCACCGCGCCGACGGCGGTCAGGTCGGTCTCGACCGCCACCCCGCCGAGGGCCAGCGCCACGAAGTCGGAGGCCGGCAGTTCGGCGTCGCGGCACATGTCCCAGGACGCTCCCCACACCAGCGCCCGGCTCAGCGAGGAGTCGAGGCTCGCCAGGTGCTGGACGAGGGTCGCCGTGGAGCGGGCGTCGAACCGGATCTTGGCGTAGGTGAGGTCGTCGTCGTTGAGCAGCACGAGGTCGGGCCGGCGATGGCCCACCAGCTCGGCGATCTCGGTCAGGTCGCCGTCGATGTCGGTCTCCACCCTGTGGACGCGGGTGAGCCTGCCCCCGACCAGCTCGTACAGCCCGATCGCCAGCCGGTGCTGGCGCAGTGTCGGCCATTGCTCGGGGGCGGTCTGGCGAACCGCGAACCGGGTGAAGGCGCCGGCCTCGTCGGTGTCGAACTCGGCCTGGAGGGTGTTGACCCCCTCGGTCTGCAGCCAGTCCGCGGCGAACCGGGAGAGGTCGCGTCCGGACGCCTCGGTCAGCGCCGACAGCAGATCGTCCAGCCGGGTGTTCTCCCAGGCGTGCTCGGCGAAGTAGGTCCGCACCCCGGCCAGGAACTCGTCCTCGCCCACGAACGCGACCAACTGGCGCAGCGCCGAGGCGCCCTTGGCGTAGGTGATCCCGTCGAAGTTCAGCTCCACGGCCTCGAGGTCGACCATGTCGGCGGCGATCGGGTGGGTGGACGGCAGCTGGTCCTGTCGGTAGGCCCAGCCCTTGCGCGAGTTCGCGAAGGTGGCCCACGGGTCGTCGCCCTCGCCGCCGGCGGCCCGGATCCTGGCCTGCGCGAAGTGGGAGGCCCACTCGGCGAAGGACTCGTTGAGCCACAGGTCGTCCCACCAGGTCATGGTGACCAGGTCGCCGAACCACATGTGGGCCAGTTCGTGCAGGATCGTGTTGTCGCGGGCCTCGTAGGCGGCGTTGGTGGTGCGGGAGCGGAACAGGTACTCGTCGCGGATGGTGACGCAGCCGGCGTTCTCCATCGCGCCCGCGTTGAACTCGGGCACGAAGATCTGGGCGTAGTCGTGGAACGGGTAGGGCACCTCGAAGTGCTGCTCGAACACGTCGAAGCCCGCCTTGGTGATGGCGAAGATGCGGTCGGCGTCGAGGAACTCCACCAGCGACTGCCGACACGAGATCGACAGCGGGATCTCGCCGGCCTTGCCGGGGTAGCTGTCGGTGACGGTGTGGAACTCGCCGGCGACCAGGGCGGTGATGTAGGTGGAGATCGGCGGGGTGGGCGCGAAGCTGAACCTGCCCAGCCCGTCACCCTCGGGGGTGGGTTCCACGGCGGGCGAGTTGGACAGCACCGTCCAGTGGTCCGGCGCAATCACCGTCAGCTGGAAGGTCGCCTTCAGGTCCGGCTGCTCGAAGCAGGCGAACATCCGGCGGGCGTCCGCGGTCTCGAACTGGGTGTAGAGGTAGACCCGGTCGTCGGCCGGGTCGACGAAGCGGTGCAGGCCCTCGCCGGTGCGGCTGTACCGGCACACCGCGACCACCTCGAGCTCGTGCTCGCCCGGGCCGGTGGCGAAGAACAGCCGGTGGTCGGCGAAGGCGTCCTCGGGCAGCAGCTCGCCGTCCAGGGTCGCGCTGATCACCCGGTCGGCGATGAGGTTGACGTAGCTCTCGGCTTCTTCGGAGGTGAAGGCGATCTTCGACCGCGACACGAAGGTGGTGCCGGGCTCGTCCTCCTGGGCGTCGGCCACCCGCCCCGACAGGTCGATCAGCACCTCGTAGCTCCGGGTCTGGAGCTCGAGGGCGCGCCGCGCTGCCTCGGCTCGCGTGATGTTGGCGGGGTACATGGGCGACCTCATCGGGTTGGCGTGGCGACAGTCGAGCCGAGGCTACCGGCCGCGAGCAACGCCGCTCAACCGTCGTAGGGTGGGGTGCGGGGACGCCTCAGCCGGCGTCGGACCGCCCGCATAGACTCCGAGCCCACCCCACGGAAGGAGCGTGATGCCCGAGGGCCACGTCACCCACCGGCTCGCGCGCGGTCTCAACGCCGCGTTCGGGGGCCGGCTGGTTCGCGTGTCCAGCCCGCAGGGCCGCTTCGACGGCGCCGCCGCGCTGCTGGACGGGCAGGAGTTCCGCTCCGCGGAGGCCTACGGCAAGAACCTCTTCCTCGGCATCGGCGACGCAGGGTTGGTCCACATCCACCTCGGCCTGATCGGCAAGCTGCTGCTGGACGGCCGCCGCGAGCTGGCCAACCCTGCGACGCTGCGGCTGCGGATCGAGACCGACGAGCACGTCGCCGAATTGCGGGGCCCGCAGACCTGCGCGCTGATCAGCCCCGGCGAGCGGGACGCGGTGATGGCCTCGCTGGGGCCCGACCCGCTGCGGCCGGACGCCGACCCCGAACGTGGCTGGGCGCGGGTGACCAGGTCGCAGCGCTGCATCGCGTCGCTGTTGATGGACCAGCGGGTGGCCGCCGGGGTGGGGAACATCTTCCGCTGCGAGGTCCTGTTCCGGCAGCGGCTTAACCCGATGGCTCCCGGCGCCTCGATCAGCCGGCGGCGCTGGAACCGGATCTGGTCCGACTTCGTCGAGCTGATGCCCGAGGCGGTCGACAAGGGCAGGATCGACACGGTGCTCGAGGAGCACGGCCCCGAGGCCACCGGCCGCGCCCCGCGGGTCGACCGGCACGGCGGCGAGGTCTACGTCTACCGGCGCCCCGGGATGCCCTGCCTGGTCTGTGGCCAGGCCGTGCGGGCCCGCGAGTTCGAGGGCCGGAACCTCTACTGGTGCCGACGATGCCAGCGCGCCCGGTGACCCTGTCCTGGACGGGCGGCCAGGCCGAACTGGACGACCGCGCCGCGGTCTGGCTGCGGCTGGACGGGTCGGACGCACCGGTGCGGCTGGCGCTGTCGCCCGACCCGGGGCTGGCGCCCGTCCTGATCGAGGACGACGCCGCCGAGCACGAGGGATCCGCCGGAGGGCTTGAGGTGTCCCAGCGGGTGACGGTCGCCGAGCACTGCCAGCTGCGCTGGGTGGTCGGCGTCCGCGAGGCGGGGGCTGCGCTGGAACTGGAGGTGACACTGCCCCAGGGCCAGCACGCCTGGCTCTGGCCGAGCGGGGCGGACGGCTTCCTCGCCGTGTTCCCCGCCGCCGGTGCCGGGCCGGTGCTCCTGCTGCACGCCGTGCAGGCCGAACTGCGGGCAGCGGGGGAGGGCAGCGACGGACGGTCGCTGCGGCTCGCTGTCACCACCGAGGGCCTCAAGCCGGGCGAGCGGCAGGAGGTCATCCTGCGGGCGGTGGCGCTGCCCGAGCTGCCCGCCGCGACGGCGCTGCTGCCGTCGTGGTACCAGCCGATCACCCTGGAGGTCGGTGACGAATGGGAGGCACCGCTGGCCGACCTCGGCGTCGACTGCGAGCCGCCGGTGACCGTCGCCTACCCCGATGCCGACGACACCGTCCGGGTGAGCGCTCCGGCCGGCCGTCATCGGGTCGGCATCCACGGCCGGCGTGGGGTCACCGAGCTCATTCTCGAGGTCGCCCCGGCCGCCGCCGACCTGCTCGGTCCGCTCGCCGAGCGGGTGCTGGCCAGCGCAGAGCTGGACGCTGCCGGGGCGGTGGTGGTGCACAGGGCGCTGCAGGCCGGACGGTTGCCGCGCCGGGCCGCGGTCGAGGACGCCCTGGACAGGTTCGACTGGTCGTCGCGCGGCGAGCTGCTCGCGATTGCGTTCGGGAGTGAGCGTGCGCTCGCCGAGGGAGAGCGCGAGATGGCCGCCGAGGCGGTGCGCCAGATCGCCGCCCGTCCTTGTGAGCCCGGGCTGGCACGGGTGCGGAGTCTGGCCTGGTTCGCCGCCTCGGCGCTCGGCGTGGACACCCGCCCGCTGCTGCCGTCCGACGACGGCGACCCGGAGGCGCTGCTCGAGGAGGACCTGTACCTCGACCGGAGGACGCCCGCCAGCCGGGCCCGGCTGGCCGCGGCGATCAACAGGTTGGGCGCCGGTCTGCCGGGCAGGCCGGTCGGGGCGGACTTCACCGCCCAGGCGCTGCTGGTGGGGTTGCTGGAGAGCTGCCCCGAGGGCTGGCCGGAGGCGCCGCTGGCCGGGTACACCGCCCAGGCGGCGCGGCACCGGATCCTTGCCGGGTATCAGGCGGGGGAGGTCCGCGACCTCGCACCGCTGGCCTGGCTGCTGGTCAGCGGCTGAGCCGGCCAACCGTGGCGACGTCCGGCATCAAGTAGTCTCCCGCCAGCAGCCACCCGATTGGAGTGACATGACCAGTCCCGACGCAGCGGTGGACGCGGCCGCGCGCGCCGCTGAGCGCGCGTTCGCTGTCACCTCGGCGGCCACGGACGCCGAGCGCGCGGCATGGCTCCGGGCTGTCGCCGACACCCTGGACGCCCACCGCGACGAGCTGGTGGCGCTTGCCGACGGCGAGACCGCCCTCGGGCCGACCCGGCTGGCCGGGGAGGTGGCCCGCACCACCGGTCAGCTGCGGCTGTTCGCCGACGTGGTCACCGAGGGCTCGTACCTCGAGGCGGTCATCGACCACGCCGATCCCTCCGCCACTCCGCCGCGGCCCGACCTGCGGCGGGTCTTGCGTCCGATCGGGCCGGTGGCGGTATTCGCTGCCTCGAACTTCCCGTTCGCCTTCTCGGTGGCCGGCGGCGACACCGCGTCCGCCCTCGCGGTGGGCTGCCCCGTGGTGGTCAAGGCGCACTCGGGGCATCTGGCGCTGTCACGGCGAACCGCCGGGCTGGTGGCTCAGGCGCTGTCCGGGGCGGGCGCCCCGGACGGGGTGTTCGCGCTGGTCGAGGGGCGCGAGGCGGGGGTCGCGCTGGTGGAGCACCCGGCGATCCGGGCCGCGTCGTTCACCGGGTCGGTGGCCGGAGGGCGGGCCCTGTTCGACCGGGCGTCCGGCCGTCCGGACCCGATCCCGTTCTTCGGGGAACTCGGCAGCATCAACCCCGTGGTGGTCACGGCGGCGGCGGACGCCGCGCGTGGCGCCGAACTCGCCGCCGGCCTGGCCGGTTCCTTCCAGCTCGGGGCGGGCCAGTTCTGCACCAAGCCAGGGCTCGTCTTCGTGCCGGAGGGCTCGGCGCTCGAGCGGGCCCTGCCCGACCACCTCCGTCCTGCCGCCCACCGGCTGCTCACCGAAGCCATCGGCAGCGGCTACAGCGAAGGGTTGGAGCGGCTCGCCGGGGTGCCGGGCGAGGCGGTCGTCGTGGGTGAGGACGGGCCGTCCGGCGTCACCACGATGGTCTATCGCGCCGACCTGGCGACCTTCGACGACCCCCGGTTCGGGCGGGCGCTGCGCGAGGAGGTCTTCGGGCCGGCGACCGTCCTGGTGCGGTACCCCGACCCGGCTGCGCTGGTCGAGTCCCTGCGCGTCCTCGAGGGATCGCTGACCGCGACGGTTCACGCCCAGCCGGAGGAGGACGTGGCCGCGCTGGTCGCCGTCCTGTCGGAGCGGGCGGGCCGGCTGCTGTTCGCCGGCTGGCCGACCGGCGTCGCGGTGACCTGGTCGCAGCACCACGGCGGCCCCTGGCCCGCGACCACGTCGCAGCACACCTCGGTGGGCGCTACCGCCGTCCGCCGGTTCCAGCGTCCGATCGTCTACCAGGACGCGCCGGAGGCCGTCCTGCCGCCCGCGTTGCGGGAGGCCAACCCGCTCGGCATCCCGCGTCGGGTGGACGGGGTCAAGTTGGTGGGGTGAGGGGGTGGCCGTAGACTGAGCGGCCGGTAACCGGGGCGTAGCGTAGTGGCTAGCGCGCCTGCTTTGGGAGCAGGAGATCGCAGGTTCGAGTCCTGTCGCCCCGACGGGTAAATCGCCTAGTGAGGCTCACTTCCGACCCTCACGAGAGGCCTAGAAATGCCCGCTGTGTCTCCTTCGGTGTCTCCTTCAGCGCCCCAGACCGCCGACTTACCGGAAACCACGTCGGGGCCTGTTGGAGGGTCTGACCGACTACATCCACCCACGGATCAGGCCCGCGGCTCACGACGTACGAGGCGGCACCGGACCGGTTTCGCGAACATGCCGCCAACGGTGCCATTCGTGAACAAGAACATCGCCCGCACGATCTCGGGCCTCCAGAGCCAGATCGACATCATCGAACGTCACCTCTCCCAGGTGAAGGCAGTCCTCGCCCAGCTGCACGAGGACACACAGGCCGAAGTCGGCAAGCCGGCCGTCGGCGACAAGCTCCTCCTGTCGGTCAAGGAGGCCGCCGAGTACACCGGCCTGTCCGAATGGGTGATCCGGCAGCTGTGCCGTGACGAGGTCATCGCAGCGACCTGGTTCGGCCGCACCATCCGGATCGCCCGGGCCGAGCTCGACCGCTACTGCGACACGCTCATCAGGACCGGGGCATGAACCGGCGCCGGCGTCGTCGAACACGCAACGAGGTGGGGGTCGGGTCGGCGTCCCCCGACCCGGTGAAGGGAGGCTACAAGGGCAAGATCATCCTGGAAGGCAAGGACTACTGGGCCCGCGGCGCCACCGAGGCTGAGGTTCTGGCGAAGCACCAGGTGAAGAAGACCGAGATCGAACGACTGGCCAATCTCAAGAAGGTGACCGACCTCACCCCCGACATCCTGTTCGGCGACTGGCTGACCCTGTGGCTGCGGCACCAACACCTGCGTGTCGACACGGGGGACATCACGTCGACCTACTACACATCCCTCGAGTACCAAGTCCGCTGTCAGATCAAGCCTGTGCTGGGGCTCGTCCGGGTGGGCGACCTCAAGCCCGACCACGTCCGCCTGCTGCACCGTGACGTGCTCGCTCGCGGGCTGTCGAAGTCGACTCTCGCACAGACCCACCGGGTGCTCCGCGCTGCCCTCCGGCCACTCGTCGAGGAGCACCAGATCCTGAAGATCTCGCCCGCGAAGCAGATCGGTGAGCCGTCGCTGCGCAGGAACAAGAAGCCCGACGCCTATTCAACCGACCAAGTGGCACGACTCGCAGCGATGGCTGAGCTCCGTGGCGACCTGGCAATGTCACCGGCACGCGTCATGGTGTCGTCCTGGATGGGTC
>JAEYUH010000121.1 GCA_023432725.1 Actinomycetes bacterium
CCGGCGGGCGCGGCAAGGCGGGCGGGGTGAAGCTCGCCCGCTCTCCCCAGGAGGTCCACGACCGGGCGGCCGAGATCCTCGGGATGGACATCAAGGGCCACACCGTCAAGGCGGTGATGATCGCCGAAGGCACCGACATCGCCGAGGAGTACTACTTCTCGTTGCTGCTCGATCGGGCCGAGCGCACCTACCTCGCGATGTGCAGCGTCGAGGGCGGGATGGACATCGAGACGCTCGCGGTGGAGCGTCCCGAGTCGCTGGCCCGGGTCAGCGTCGATCCCCGGACCGGTATCGACCAGGCCAAGGCCGACGAGATCGTCGCCGCCGCAGGCTTCGCCGAGGCCGACCGCGCCGAGATCGCGCGCGTGCTGATGCTGCTGGGGGAGACCTACCGCGCCGCCGACGCCACCCTCGTCGAGGTCAACCCGCTGGTGAAGACGGGCGACGGCCGGATCATCGCGCTCGACGGCAAGGTCACCCTTGACGAGAATTCCGGCTTCCGCCACCCGGAGTGGGCGGCCTACGCCGACGAGGCCAGCGACGACCCGCTGGAGGTGAGGGCGAAGGCCAAGGACCTCAACTACGTGAAGCTGGACGGTTCGGTGGGGGTCATCGGCAACGGCGCCGGGCTCGTGATGAGCACCCTCGACGTGGTGGCGAAGGCAGGAGCCGACCTGCCCGGCAGCCCGCGTCCGGCCAACTTCCTCGACATCGGCGGCGGCGCCTCCGCCGAGGTGATGGCCGACGGCCTCGAGATCATCCTGTCCGACCCGCAGGTGAAGTCGGTCTTCGTCAACGTCTTCGGCGGGATCACCGCCTGCAGCGAGGTGGCCCGCGGGATCATCGACGCGCTCGCCATCCTCGGCGACCGGGCGACCCGCCCGATCGTCGTCCGGCTGGACGGCAATGCCGTCGAGATCGGACGGCACATGCTGCTCGAGGCGGCGCACCCGCTGGTCACCCTCGAGGACACCATGGACGCCGCGGCCCGCCGGGCCGCCGAACTGGCCGTCTCGGCCGAGTAGAAGGGGACACCGCGATGTCGATCTGGCTCGACCAGGACTCGAAGGTCATCGTGCAAGGCATGACCGGCTCGGAGGGACGCAAGCACACCGCACGGATGATCTCGTACGGCACCCGCGTGGTGGCGGGGGTCACCCCCGGCAAGAGCGGCCAGTCGGTCACCTTCGAGGAGCGACCCGTGCCGGTCTTCGGTTCGGTGGCCGAGGCCAAAGAGGCAACCGGCGCGAACACCTCGGTGATCTTCGTCCCGGCGAAGTTCACCAAGCAGGCGGTGATCGAGGCGGTGGACGCCGACCTCGACCTCGCCGTCGTCATCACCGAGGGGGTCCCGGTGGCGGACTCCGCGGAGTTCTTCGCCTACGCCCGCGCGCAGGGCAGGACGCGGCTGATCGGCCCGAACTGTCCCGGTCTGATCAGCCCCGGCAAGTCCAATGTCGGGATCATCCCCGCCAACATCGCGGGCCCCGGACGGATCGGGCTGGTGTCGAAGTCCGGCACCCTCACCTACCAGATGATGTACGAGCTGCGCGACATCGGGTTCTCCACAGCCGTCGGGATCGGTGGTGACCCGATCATCGGCACCACCCACATCGACGCGCTCGAGGCCTTCGAGGCCGACCCGGAGACCGCGGCGGTGGTACTGATCGGCGAGATCGGGGGCGACGCTGAGGAGCGTGCGGCGGACTTCATCCAGCAGCGGATGACGAAGCCGGTGGTCGGCTACGTGGCAGGCTTCACAGCGCCCGAGGGCAGGACGATGGGCCACGCCGGCGCCATCGTCACCGGCTCCGCCGGCACCGCCCAGGCGAAGAAGGAGGCCCTGGAGGCCGCCGGTGTGCGGGTGGGCACCACTCCGAGCGAGACCGCGCGGCTGATGCGGGAGATCGTCTCGGCGCTGTGAGCGTCGCCCGTCAGGGCAGCTGCGAGACCCGCTGCGCCGTGCGGATCATGATCGCCTTCCACTGGTCGGCGCTGAAGTCGAACTCCGCCGACGGGTTGGCCAGCAGGTAGGCGACGCGGTCGTCGACCCTCACGACGCCGACCCGGAACGGCACCTCCTCGTCCTCGGCCGTCTTCTGGGTGATCAGGAACGACCTGCCCGAGAAGGCCACCCCGTCGGCTGCCTCGCCCTTGGTCGACGGACCCTTCTTCACCGCCGCGGTGGGTACCCGGTCGGCGCAGTCGGCGAGGTTGCCGCCGAGCTTGTCGCCGAAGGACTTGGCCTGCTTGGCCGAGGCGAAGGTGTAGACGACCTGGTCGATGCCGAACCCGGCGGGGGCCGAGGGGTCGTCGGCCAGCAGCAGCGTCCGTTGGGAACTGCTGGCGGCGTCGGAGACCTTCTTGAGGCTGACCGCCTCGCACTGGCTGCCGAGGATGGTCAGCACGGGGGAGGGACGGGTGGCGCCCCAGCGTCCGGCGCCCGCGGTGATCCGCGGCAGATCCGCCTCGATCAGCCAGCCGGGGAACTGCCCGGCGGCGGGCAGCGCCGCGACCAGCGACACGCTGGCGGGGCAGGCGCCCTCGCCGCCGCTGCACAGCCGGGCCAGCGGCCGGGCCGCGACCGCCGCGGTGTCCTCCAGCGGCGTCGGTTCGGCGGAGGAGACGTCGATCATGCTCAGGTTCCGGCCGGTCCGGCTGATCACGAGACCGTGGTGCTCGGGCGACTCGGCCTGCACCTCGATGTGGGTGGCGAAGGCCGCATCGGCCAGGCCTGTAATGGTGCGGGTGTCGACGATGAACGCCTCGGTGTCGGCGCAACTGCCTGCCTGCTGCAGGCGGGTGGTGTAGGCGCGTTGCGCGGCGGCCGCATCGGCGTAGGTCTCGACGACGTGGGTCATGTAGCCCGACTGGTTGTCGGCGGCGAGGATCCGGCGGGCGGTCCGATCCGGGGCGGGCAGCGTGCCACCCTCGGCCGGCAGGCACACCGGGTAGCCGTCGCTGGAGGTGGTGGGCGCGCTCGCGGTTCCCCAGGTGGTGCCGCCCAGGGTGCCGAGGTCGGCAGGGGTGAGCAGCGGGTCGAGGCTCGCCGACGGGGTCGGGGTGGGCGAGGGCGCCGGCGGGGCCGCCTGCGGACCCAGCCACCAGACCGAGCC
>JAEYUH010000343.1 GCA_023432725.1 Actinomycetes bacterium
TCCCGGCAGGCGAGGCACCGACCCTGGTCAAGGTCGACGCCGGGTTGTCGCTGGTGGACGTCTGGGACGTCACCTTCCCCGGCTTCGACGCCCATCCGATCAAGGCGTGGCTGGTGCTCCCCAGGGACGCCACCGGCCCGCTGCCCGGCGTCGTGGAGTTCAACGGGTACGGCGGCGGCCGCGGGCTGCCGCACGAGCGGCTGGCGTGGGCGAACGCGGGTTACGCCCACCTGTTCATGGACACCCGCGGCCAGGGCAGCGGCTGGGGGGCGGGCGGCGACACCGCCGACCCGGTGGGCGCCGGGCCGGCCTCGCCCGGCTTTATGACCCGCGGCATCGAGGACCCCGAGGCCTACTACTACCGCCGCGTGTTCATCGACGCGGTCTGCGCCGTGGGGGTGCTGCGTGGCCTGCCCCAGGTCGACCCCGCCCGGGTCGCGGTCACCGGCGGCAGCCAGGGCGGGGCGATCACGATCGCCGCCGCGGGGCTGGTCGACGGGCTGGCCGGGGCGATGCCGGACGTCCCCTTCCTGTGCCACTTCGAGCGGGCGGTAGGGCTCACCGACGCGGACCCGTACCACGAGATCGTCAGGTACCTGTCGGTGCACCGCGGCGCCGAGGAGCGGGTGTTCGGCACGCTGTCCTACTTCGACGGGGTGAACTTCGCCAAACGGGCCACCGCGCCCGCGCTGTTCTCGGTGGCCCACCTCGACCCGATCTGCCCGCCGTCCACAGTCTTCGCGGCCTTCAACCACTGGGCCGCCGAGGGCTCCCGGATCGTCGAGTACTCCTTCAACGAGCACGAGGGCGGCGGCGGCTGGCAGTGGCCGGTGCAGGCCGAGTGGCTGGCCGCCCGGGTCTAGACTGCCCACCTTCTGCCAGAGGGCCGCTCTGGCCGACGTAGGGGTCGGCGGGCGGTCTCAGCAGGCAGAAGTTGCACTCAGCGGCCGAGGAATACCAGGACGCTGCCCGGGCTTGTCACAGGTATGAGCCAATCGGTGAAGGTCGATATCTGGTCCGACGTGCAGTGCCCGTGGTGTTACATCGGCAAGCGCAAGTTCGAGGCGGCGGTGGCGGCCTTCGACGGCGAGGTGGAGATCGAGTACCACTCCTTCGAACTGTCCCCCGACACCCCTGTCGAATACGAGGGCAGCCCCACCCAGTACCTCGCCGAGCGCAAGGGGATGTCGCTGGCGCAGGTGGAGCTCATGTTCGAGCGGGTCACCGCGATCGCCGCAGCGGTCGGTCTGGAGTACGACCTCCCGAAATCCCACCAGACCAACACCGTCAAGGCCCACGAGCTCATCCACTACGCCAAGGCGCACGGCCGGCAGGAGGAGATGAAGGAGGCGCTGCTCAAGGCGTACTTCCTCGAGCACCGCCATGTCGGACGGATCGACGACCTGGCCGACCTCGCCGCCGAGCTCGGCTTCGACCGGGCGGACGTCGTCCGCTCGCTCACCGCGGCGGAGCACCTGCCGGCGGTCAGGGCGGACGGCGATCAGGCCCGCGCGTACGGCATCAGCGGCGTGCCGTTCTACGTCTTCGACGGCAAGTACGGAGTCTCCGGAGCCCAGGAGACGGCCACCTTCGCCCAGGTGCTCGAGCAGGTGGCTGCCGAGAAGGCGGCATGAGCGAGCCGGCGCTGATCACCCTCGTCGGAGTGCCGGGAGACGCCTGCGAGGGCGACGACTGCCTGCCCGTCCCGCCGCCCGCCGAACCGGACCCGCCTCACGACGACTCCCCGTGAGAGCCTTCACCTGCCGCGCCTGCGGCAATCCGCTCTTCTTCGAGAACTCGGTCTGCGTCAGCTGCGGCAGCGCGCTCGGCTACTCGCTGGGCGAGGCGGCGATCGTGCCCCTGGACGCGTCCGGGCGCTACCTTGACGCAGCGGGGACGGTCTGGCACGTCTGCCGGAACCTGGCGCTGTCGGGCTGCACCTGGCTGGCGCCCGAGGCCGGCGGGCAGTGCGTGAGTTGCGCCCTCACCCGCACCCGTCCCCATGACGCCGACCTGGCAGGACTGCACAACTTTCTGCTCGCCGAGCGGGCCAAGCGCCGGCTGGTGGTCGAACTGACCCGTCTCGGCTTTCCCGTCGTGGGGAAGGATCCGGCGACCGGCGGAGACCCTGCGACGGGTCTGTGCTTCGACCTGCTCTCCAGCGCCCACGAGCAGGTGATCACCGGCCACCGGGACGGGGTGATCACCATCGACCTGGCCGAGGGCGATCCGGTGCACCGCACCCGGTTGCGCGTCGAGCTGGACGAGCCGTCCCGAACCCTCGTCGGACACCTGCGCCACGAGGTCGGCCACTACTACCAGTGGCGTCTGGTCGAGGGATCCGACCGGATCGGACGCTGCCGCGAGCTGTTCGGCGACGAGACCGCCGACTACCAGGCGGCGCTGCAGCGGCACTACGAGCAGGGGGCGCCGCCGGACTGGCCCGCGTCCCACCTCTCGCGGTACGCGACGATGCATCCCTACGAGGACTTCGCGGAGACCTGGGCCCACTACCTGCAGATCTGCGATGCGCTGGAGACGGCAGGGGAGTACGGGCTGGCGCCGTCCGGGCTGCTCGAGTCGGCAGCAGGCTTCGCCGACCTGGTGCGGACGCACTGGCTGCCGCTTGCCGTGGCGCTCAACATGATGAGCCGCTCGATCGGCGCCGACGACCTGTACCCGTTCGTCCTGCCGCCGCCGGTGCTCGACAAGCTGGAGTTCGTGGCCTCGCTGCGCCCCCGACGCTGAAGCGTGCAGGGCGGGAGGCCCGTGGTCAGCAGGGAAGGCGGCGGGCGTGCGGAGGGCCCGCGGAACTGTGGAGCATAGGGGACTCGAACCCCTGACCTACGGCTTGCAAAGCCGCCGCTCTACCAACTGAGCTAATGCCCCGCGCCGCCCCATTATGGCGGATCCGTTCCCGAACCCCCGCATCGGCACCGAGTACTCCTGGCGCTGCCGAGCGCTCCCTCTGGGAGGGAGTTCTCGGCGCGGAAGGGAGTTCTCGGCGCGTGGGGGAGCGCCGGACTGGCGCGGAGCGATGAGCTCCGGGGAGGGCTGCCGGGGTTGTTACGGCCACCAACTACCCTTGGTGCCATGTGGTCACGGCGCGAGGAGGTCGACTACGCGCTGCAGCGGCGAAACACCCTGCAGGCGCTGCGGCGTCCCCAGCGAACCCTTGACCGCTCGGACGTGTGCGACGCCGACCCCCTGCTGATGCGGGCCGCGATGCATCACGGCGAGGAGACCAGCACCCCCTGCCCGATCTGCGACAGCACGCGGATGGTCAACCTCCACTACGTCTTCGGCGAGCAACTCGGCCAGTACTCCGGACGCATCAAGTCGACCGGTGAGCTGGAGGAGATGCAGGGCGAATTCGGTGAGTTCAAGGTCTGCGTGGTCGAGGTGTGCCTCGAGTGCAGCTGGAACCACCTGATCGCCTCCTTCCTGCTTGGGGACGGGGTTCGCCGCCGTCCGCCCAGGCGTCAGCAGACTGTTGAGGACATCTATGGCTAGACCCAAACGAGCAGCCGGGACCACCACCGCGAAGAAGAAGCGCAACCCCTGGCTGCGTGCGCTGGGCTGGCTGGGGGTCACCGTCCTCGGCCTCGGTGTGCTGGGCACGATCGGGGTGGCGATCGCCTACGCGCAGATCGAACTCCCGGACGCGAACCGCGACTTCAAGACGAACACCACCTTCATCTACTACGCCGACGGCAAGACCCAGCTGGGTTCGTTCGCGGTCCAGAACCGGGTGTCGATCGACTTCGAGGACATGAACCCCTACGTCAAGGACGCGATCGTCGCCGCGGAGAACCGGACCTTCTGGACCGACCCCGGCTTCGACGTCGTCGCGCTCGCCCGCGCCGCCAAGTCGCTGCTCGGTCCCGAGGACACCGTCGGCGGCTCCACTATCACCCAGCAGTACATCAAGGTGATGTACCTGACGCAGGAGAAGACCCTCAGCCGCAAGGCCAAGGAGATCCTGCTCGCCGTGAAGGTGGGTCGTGAGCTGCCCAAGGAACAGATCCTCCAGGACTACCTCAACACCGTCTACTTCGGACGGGGCGCCTACGGCATCGAAGCGGCGAGCCGCGCCTACTTCGACAAGCCGCAGTCCAAGCTCAGCCTGGCCGAGGCGGTAGCCCTCGCCGCGATCGTGAACTCTCCGGGCAACCTCGACCCCGCCAGCGGCGAGAAGCACGCCGCCGACCTGCTGGAGCGCTACCAGTACACCCTGAACGGGCTGGTCGACATGGGGAAGATCACCGACGCGGAGCGGAAGAAGATCTACCGCGAGCTGCCCGAGTTCCCGAAGGTGAAGAAGGACTCCACCTTCGGCGGTCCCAAGGGCTTCCTGCTGCAGATGGTGCGCGACGAACTCGTCCGCGAAGGCTTCTCCGACGACCAGGTCAGTGGCGGCGGCCTCAGGGTGATCACCACCTTCGACGCCAAGGCGCAGGCCGCGGCGGTCAAGGTGACCGAGAAGTACGCCCGGCAGGTGGCCGGCTCGAAGAAGAAGGCCGAGGACATCCACATCGGCCTGGCCTCACTCGACAACGAGACGGGGGGCGTGGTCGCCCTCTACGGCGGCCGTGACTACACCAAGAACTTCGTCAACTGGGCGATGACCCGGCGCCCCACCGGGTCCACGTTCAAGCCGTACGCGCTCGCTGCCGGCCTGCGGGACGGCTGGACGCTGAAGGACAAGGTCAACGGCCGCAGTGTCACCCCACCCGGGGAGTCGAAGCCGATCACCGCCCGCTACGGCCAGATCTCGCTGCTGGACGCGACCACGAAGTCGGTCAACCCCGCCTTCGTCGACCTCGTGATCCAGATGCAGGACGGGCACGACAAGGTGGTCCAGGCCGCTGAGGACGCCGGTGTGCCGCACGACCCGAGCTGGGACACCACCGGCTACCGGATCCCGCTGGGCGGCGGCGAGATCAGCCCGCTCAGCCAGGCCGAGGGCTACGCCACCTTCGCCAACCAGGGCAGGCACGTCGGCTGGCATGTGGTCGCCGAGGTGCGCGACTCCCGCGACCAGCGGCTCTACGCCGCCGCGGTGGCTCCCGAGCAGACGATCGAGGCGGACGTGGCCACCGACGTCACCCACGCCCTCACCAAGGTGACCGAGTTCGGCACCGGCTACCGGGCCGCCCAGCTGGGCTACCCGGTGGCAGGCAAGACCGGCAGCTACTACGTCGCCGACCTGCGCGAGACCCGCTCGGCCTGGTTCGTCGGGTTCACCAAGCAGATCACCACCGCCGTCATGTTCGTGAAGGGCGACAAGGGCACCGCCGACCTCGGCCAGCAGTTCTACGGGTCGGGCCCGCCCACCCTGGTCTGGCTCGAGTACATGAAGGTGGCGATGGACGGCAAGGACAAGCTCCCCTTCGCCCCGCCGACCAACCGCGACTCCACCCGGTCGCCGTCGCCCGAGCCCAGCGAGGAGGAGACGCCGACCCCGACGCCGACCCCCTCGGAGAGCCTCAGCGAGGAGCCGACCACCGAGCCCACGGAGCCGACCACCGAACCGACGGAGCCGACCACCGAACCGACCAAGCCGACCACCGAGCCGACCACGAAACCGACGACCGAGCCGACCACCCAGCCGACCACGGCGCCACCCGACGCCCCGGCATCGCAACAGGCCGCGTCCTCCAACCCGTAGAATCCCGGACGTGTCGAGCCCAGGTCCCACCGTCGAGCGGATGCTGGGCGGACGGCTCGGTCGGCACGCCCGGCCGGGCGGCGTCTGGTACGCCGCCGGTCCGTGGACGATGCTGGCGCTCACCGTCTCGTGGCTGGTCCTCATGTTCCGCCAGACCGCCTGCCTGCGCGGCGGCGACGCGTACCAGAACATGTGCTACACCGACATCACCGCGCTGTTCTACTGGCGCGGGGTGCGGGACGGGCTCGTCCCCTACCTCGAGGCCGACCTGGAGTACCCGGTCCTCACCGGGATGCTGATCGACTTCACTCGGCGGATCGTGAACCTGCTCGGCGGGCGCACCGAGCCGGGTCTCGACGGCGCCGACCTGGCAACCTCCGCGGGCCTGTTCTTCGGGGTGACCGCGGTGCTGATGTTCGTCGGCTTCGTCGTGCTGGTCTGGGCGCACCTGAAGATGTCGCGGCCCTGGGACGCGCTGATGATCGCTGTCTCGCCCGCCATCGTGACCACAGGATTGATCAACTGGGACGCCCTGGTGGTGGCGCTGACCTCGCTCGCGCTGCTGGCCTGGTCACGCCGCAGCCCGGTGTGGACGGGGATCTGGCTGGGACTGGGGGTCGCGGCGAAGCTCTACCCGCTCCTGCTTCTGGTGCCGCTCGCCTTCCTGTGCCTGCGTTCGGGACGATGGCGCGCCTTCTTCGTCACGGCCGGCGCGACCGCCGCGTCCTGGGTGGCGGTGAACCTGCCGGTCTACCTGCTGGCGCCGGAGGGCTGGCTGAAGTTCTGGGGTTTCAACGTCGACCGGGGCGCCGACCTCGGCTCGATCTGGTACGTCCTCAGTCTCGCCGGCATCCAGGTGGACCGGATCTCGACCTGGATCGCCGCGCTGATGGTGGCCGGCACGCTGGCCATCGGCGCCCTCCTGCTGCTCGCCCCGCGGCGGCCCCGGCTGGCCCAGGGCGCCTTCCTGATCGTCACCCTGTTCCTGCTGGTCAACAAGGTGTACTCGCCCCAGTACGTGCTGTGGCTGCTGCCCCTGCTCGTGCTGGCGCGCCCGCGCTGGCTCGACTGGGTGCTGTTCTCGGTGGCGGAGACCCTCTACTTCGTGGCGATCTGGGGGCACCTGGGCGGCATGACCGCATCAGGGGTGGGTGGCCAGGACCGTCTCTACATGGCGTCGGTGCTGCTGCGGATCGCGGTGCAGCTGTGGCTGTGCGTCCAGGTCGTGCGCGACAGCTGGCAGCCCTCACGTGACATCGTCCGCCACGGCGGTCTGGATGACCCCGACGGCGGCCTGCTCGACGGCCGGCCGGACGCGCCCTGGCTGGCCCGCGTCCACCGCGCCCTCGGCCGCGCCTGACGGCGATCATGCAACCGGCCCTCCGTCCGCTGTGGCCGGGTGACGCCCGGCTCGTCGTCCAGACCTGGCTGGGCACCCGGCTCGTGCTGGCGCTGACCCTGGTGTGGCTGATGATCTCCGAGGGCCGCGGGCTCGACGAACTGGACAACTGGGACGTCGAGCACTACCTGCGGATCGCCACCGACGGCTACACCGACCCCACCAAGTACGCCTTCTTCCCCGGCTGGCCGCTGCTGCTGCGGGGCTTCGCCGGGACAGGACTGCCGCTGGCCGTCGTGGCCGCCGTGTTGGCGCTGGTGTTCAGTGGGGCGGCGGCCGCCGCCCTGTACCGGCTGGCCGGCGCCGGCCCCGCGATCGCCTGGCTGCTCGCCCCCACCGCGATCTTCACCGCTGTCGGCTACACCGAGTCGTTGTTCTGTGCTGCCGCGTTCTGGGCCTGGGAGCGGGCCTCGGCCTCGCGCTGGCCCCAGGCGGCGGCGCTGGCCGCTGTGGCAGCCTCGGTGCGGGTCTCGGGGGTCTTCCTGGTCGGCGCGCTGGCCATCCTTGCGTTCACCCAGGTGCCGGACGCGGCCGGCCGGCTGCGACGCCTGGCCTGGCTGCTGGTGCCGGTAGCGGTGGTGGCGGCGTACGTGCTGTACCTGTACGGCGAGACCGGGTCGTGGACCGCCTGGTTCGACGCCCAGCGGACCGGCTGGACCCGCGACTTCACCTGGCCCTGGGAGGCGCTGCAGCGCACCCTCGACGCCACCGACCCGGCCGCCTACCCCGGTCATCCCGACTGGCCGTGGGTGTTCCGGTTCGAGATCGTCTCGATGGTGGTGGGGGTGCTGGTGACGACCTACTGCCTGGTCCGCCGGCGGTGGGCTGAGGCAGCCTTCGTCGGCGTCCAGGTAGCTGCCTTCTCGATGTCGGAGTGGTTCATCAGCGTCAACCGCGCGGTCCTGCTGTGGTTCCCGCTGTGGATCCTGGCCGGCCGGCTGCTGGAGGGCCGCCACCCGACCGGCCCGGTACGACGGGTGGTGGTCGGGGCGGTGGTGGTGCTTGCCGTGTGGGTGCAGTCGTGGTGGGCCATGCTCTTCCTCACCGGGAAGTGGGCCAGCTGAGCGGCGTCGGCGGCGCAGCCTAGGATCGCGCCATGCCGGCCCGCATCGACCACCTGGCCGCCCTGCACGAGTACCAGGACGCCTTCCTCGCCACCATCCCGACCGCCGACCCGACGACGCCTGTGCCGTGGTGCGGGCGCTGGAAGGTCAAGGACCTGGTGGTCCACCTCGCGCGGATCCACCACTGGGCCGCGGGCCAGGCCCGCCGTCGCGCGGCGGTCCCCCTCGGCAGGGGACCCTTCGACCTGGCCGGGTTGTACGCCGACTGCGCCGCGGAACTTCGGGCTACCCTTGCCGAACTCGACCCCGACGCCAGGGCCTGGACCCTGCTGGACGACGGTGTCCCGCGGGCCGAGCAGACCGGGACCGTCAGGTTCTGGCACCGCCGCCAGGCTCTGGAGACCCTCGTCCACACCTGGGACCTGCGCACCGCGATCGGGCAGGGTTTCGACCCGGGCCCTGCGGCCTGGCTCGACTGCCTGGACGAGGTGGTCTCGGTGATGCACCCGCGCCAGGTCAGGCTCGGGCGGATCGAGCCGCCGGCCGCCGCCGTCCGGTTCGCGCCGCTGGAGGGCGAGCCCGCCGTGCTGCACGGTGCCGCGCAGGGCGCCACCGCCGTCACGGTCGCGGGCCCGGCGATCAGCCTCGCGCTGCTGGCCTGGGGACGGACCACCCCGGACGACGCTGCGATCACCGTCACCGGCGACCGGGCGGCCCTGGACGCTGTGCTGGCCTCAGGCCTGACCCCCTGACCCGCGCGAGGTCAGTAGCCGACCGCTCGCTGGGTCTCCCGGATCGCCGCTGCCGACTTGTGGAGCAGGCTGATCTCGTGGGCGTCCATCGGGAACTCGTAGACCCGGCCGACCCCCTCGCGGGTGATCAGGCTCGGCACCGACATCGCGACCCCCGAGATTCCGCGGTAGTCGTCAAGCACCGAGGAGACCGGCAGGATGATCCGCTGGTCGCCCAGCAGCGCCTCCACCAGGCTCGCACCGGCCAGGCCGATCGCGTAGTTGGTGGCCCCCTTGCCCTCGATGATCTCGTAGGCGGCGTGGACGGTGTCGTAGGCGATCGCTGCCAGCACCTCCTCGGTGAAGACGCGGTCGCCATTGGCATCGCGCCACTCGCGGATCGGGATCTGGGCGATGGTGGCGCTGGACCAGATCGGGAACTCGGTGTCGCCGTGCTCGCCGACCATGATGGCGTGGACGTTCTTCTGCGCCACCCGGGCGCGTTGGGCGATCGCCCAGCGCAGGCGCGAGGTGTCGAGGATCGTGCCGGTCGAGATCACTCGGGAAGGGGGCAGCCCGCTCACCTTCTGTGCCACCACCGTCAGGACGTCGCACGGGTTGGTCACCAGCACGAGGATGGCGTCGGGCGCCACCTCCATCAGCCGGGGCACCATGTCGGCCAGGATCTTGGCGTTGACGCCGGCGAGATCGAGCCGGGTCTGGCCGGGTCGCTGCCGGGCGCCCGCCGTGATGATGATGACGTTGGAGTCGCGGGCCACCTCGATGTCCGCGCCCCCTTCCATCACAGAGGGCGGGGTGAACTGGGTGCCGTGGGCGAGGTCCTTGACCTCGGCGTCGACCTTCTTGGCATCGATGTCGTACAGCGCGATCCGGCGGGCCGAGCCGCGGATCAGTGAGGCGTAGGCGATCGAGGAGCCG
>JAEYUH010000001.1 GCA_023432725.1 Actinomycetes bacterium
GGGGTCGACATCTACTTCGAGGCGGCGGTCGCCGGTGCCATCCCGATCATCCGGCCGCTGCGCGAGTCCCTCGTCGGCGACGCGGTGCTGGCGGTGAAGGGGATCGTCAACGGCACCACCAACTTCATCCTCGACCGGATGCACACCGCGGGAGAGAGCTTCGCCGAGGTGCTCGCCGAGGCCCAGGCGCTGGGCTACGCCGAGGCTGACCCGACCGCCGACGTGGAGGGGTTCGACGCTGCGGCGAAGGCAGCGATCCTCGCCTCGCTCGCCTTCCACTCCCGGGTACGACTGGCCGACGTGGACAGGGAGGGGATCTCGCAGGTCACCCTCGCCGACGTCGCCGCCGCGCGCGAGATGGGCTGCGTCATCAAGCTGCTCGCCAACTGCACCTTGTCACCGGACGGCCGGATCGCCGTCGGCGTCCACCCGACCATGGTGCCGACCAGCCACCCGCTGGCGAACATTCCCGGCGCTTACAACGCCGTGGTCATCGAGTCCCGCGACGCCGGCCGGCTGATGTTCATGGGTCCCGGCGCCGGCGGTCAGCCGACCGCCTCTGCAGTGATGGGTGACGTTGTCACAGCGGCCCGCAACCGGGTCAGGGGTGCGCTCGGCCCGGGGGAGTCGGCCTACTCCGCGCGGGGGATCACCCCGTCCGGGGACGTCGCCTCGCGCTACTACGTCTCCCTCCAGGTCACCGACGAGCCCGGCGTGCTCGCCAAGGTCGCCAGCACCTTCGCCGGCCACGGGATCTCGCTTCAGGCGGTCCGCCAGGACGGCGACGTGGTGGAGTCCAGCGCGCGGCTCGGCGTGATGACCCACGTCGCGCGCGACGCCGACCTGAAGGCCGCCGTGGCCGAGCTCGCAGGGCTGGCCGAGGTCAGCGACTCGATAGCGGTGATGCGGGTGGAGGGCACCTGATGCACCTGGCCTGCCTCGATCTCGAGGGGGTGCTCGTCCCCGAGATCTGGATCAACGTCGCCGAGCGCACCGGGCTGCCCCAGCTGCGGCTGACCACGCGCGATGTGGCCGACTACGACGAGTTGATGAGGCACCGGCTGGACGTGCTCGACGAGCACGGGATCGGCCTGTCCACGATCCAGGCCGTGATCGCCGAGATGGGGCCGCTGCCCGGTGCCGGGGAGTTCCTCGCCGGCCTGCGGGAGCGGGCCCAGGTGGTGATCCTCTCCGACACCTTCTACGAGTTCGCGATGCCCCTGATGGCACAGCTCGGTCATCCCTTGCTGTTCTGCCACCGGCTCGAGGTCTCCGACGACCGGATCACCGGCTACCGGCTCCGCCAGCCCGACAGCAAGCGAGCCGCCGTCCGGGCCTTCCACGACCTGAACTTCCGCGTGGTCGCGGCGGGCGACTCCTACAACGACACCGCCATGCTCGCCGAGGCCGACGCGGGGATCCTGGTCGGCCCGCCGGAATCGCTGGTCGCCCAGTTCCCGCAGTTCCGGGTCACCCGCAGCCTGCCGGAACTGCTGACAGCCTTCGACGAGGCCTTCGCGCGGTTGTGAACCAGCCTCCCGGCGGGGTGCTATTCTGGCCGTGTCGCAGATGTGCGCCACCGCCCAACCAGGTCGGGCGTGGCGGGTGTTACCCGCCAAAGCAGTGACTCCCACCACCTCAGGGTCATCGGCTGGACCCGGATCCGCTGGACACGCGTCACCGTGCGCTTCACCTCCACGCCCGTCGTGCCCACCGCAGGCATTTCCCTTTCCGAAAGGAACTCCGTGACAGACACGCTCAATCCGACGACAGCCGCAGGCTCGCGTTCGCGGGGCATCGAGTCGATGCTCCTGCCCGAACTGAAGGCGCTGGCGTCCCAGATGGGCATCAAGGGCGCCTCCGGCCTCCGCAAGGGTGCGCTGGTGGAAGCGATCAAGGCAGCCGGCGGCACCGGTGCCGCTCCCGCCGCCTCCCGCAGCCGCCGGCCGTCCGGCCAGGGCCAGGCAGCCCCCGATGCTCCGGCGCTGATCGACGCCCCGGCCCCCGTCGAGCCCTCCGCGGGGAACCCGCAGTCGGGGTCTCGCGATCAGGCTGCCGGCGGTGACGACGTCGCCAGCCGGCTCGAGGCGCTGAGGGCCGAGGGTGGCCGCAACCGCCGCAATCGCCAGCAGGGCGACCGCCAGCAGGGTGATCGCCAGCAGGGCGACCGCCAGCAGGGAGACCGCCAGCAGGGCGACCGCCAGGCAGAGGGCCAGTCCTCGGAGCGTCAGCAGGGCGAGCGCCAGCGCGACCGGCAGGACAACCAGGACCAGTCCTCGGGTGACCAGCAACGGTTCCAGCAGCGCAACGACCGCGACTCGGCAGAGGACGACTTCGGCTCCGGACGGCGCGGCCGGCGCCGCCGCAACCGCGACCGGCAGAGCCGGCGCACCCGCGGCGGCGGCAATCTGCCGATGGAACGAATGGAGGCCGAGCCCACTGTCTCCGAGGACGACGTGGTGGTCGACATCTCCGGCATCCTCGACGTGCTGGACAACTACGCCTTCGTCCGCACCAGCGGGTACCTTCCCGGCTCGAACGACGCCTACGTCTCGTTGTCGATGGTCCGCAAGTACGGCCTGCGCAAGGGTGACATCATCACCGGCGCCATCAAGCAGCCCAAGGACGGTGAGCGGCGCGAGAAGTTCAACCCGCTGGTGCGGATCGACACGGTGAACGCCGACGCCCCCGAGAAGGCCAAGGACCGTGCCGACTTCACCAAGCTGACCCCGCTGTACCCGCAGGAGCGGTTCAAGCTCGAGACCACCCCGCTCAACATGACCGGCCGGATCATCGACCTGGTCTCCCCGGTCGGCAAGGGCCAGCGTGGCCTGATCGTGTCGCCGCCGAAGGCAGGCAAGACCCTGGTGATGCAGGCGATCGCGAATGCGATCACCACCAACCACCCCGAGGTCCACCTCATGAT
Organism: Actinomycetes bacterium; assembly: GCA_023432725.1. Lineage (GTDB taxonomy): Bacteria > Actinomycetota > Actinomycetes > Propionibacteriales > Propionibacteriaceae > Propionicimonas. Next base: position 2,927 of record JAEYUH010000001.1, read on the forward strand.
CGTCCTGGTCGACGAGCGTCCCGAGGAGGTCACCGACTTCCAGCGGACCACCTCGGGCGAGGTGATCGCGTCCACCTTCGACCGGCCTGCCGACGACCACACCACGATCGCCGAGCTGGCCATCGAGCGCGCCAAGCGGCTGGTCGAGCTCGGCCGCGACGTCGTCGTGCTGCTGGACGGCATCACCCGGCTGGGCCGCGCCTACAACCTGGCCGCCCCGGCGTCGGGCCGGATCCTGTCCGGTGGCGTCGACTCCGCCGCGCTGTACCCGCCGAAGAAGTTCTTCGGCGCCGCCCGCAACATCGAGAACGGCGGCTCGCTGACGATCCTCGCCACCGCGCTGATCGAGACCGGCTCCAAGATGGACGAGGTCATCTTCGAGGAGTTCAAGGGCACCGGCAACATGGAGCTGCGGCTGCGCCGCGACCTGGCCGACAAGCGGATCTTCCCGGCGATCGACCCGGTCTCCTCCGGCACCCGCCGCGAGGAGATGCTGCTCGGACGCGAGGAGCTGGCGATCATCTGGAAGCTGCGCCGGGTGCTGTCCGGCCAGGACCCGCAGGCGGGCCTTGAGATGCTGCTCAACCGGATGCGCAAGACGCAGAGCAACCGGGAGTTCCTGATGCTCATCTCCAAGACGACCCCCAACCCGGAGTAGTCCGCGCCGAGAGCCACCGTCCGCGCCGAGGGCTACCCATCAGGGGTAGCCCTCGTTGCACCTGGGTAGCCCTCGGTGGCTGGGGCGACGGCGGCTAGGCGAAGGTCCAGGTGTCGGGCGGGAACATGACCAGCGTGATCACGACGATGATGACGAGGATCGCGAGCAGCTTGATCAGGGCCGGCCAGTAGATCCTGGTGGGGTCCGCCGCCCTGAGTTCGGCGTTGCTCGGCTCGGGTCGGATGAGGCCGCTCTCCGGCGGCTGGCGGTAGCCCTCGTACAGCTGCGGTTCGTACGTCTCGAAGACGCCCTGGTCGGGGGTCGGGTCATCGGCCATCGCTGCCGCCTCGGCTCCGGGGGTGTCGGACAGACCCATTGTGGCCGTTCGCGGTCCAGCCAGACGGGGAATCGCATGGTTCCGGTTTGGATTCCGTCCAGGATTGGGGAAGAATGGACCCTCGGTGCCGGTTCACGCATCGGGTCCATCCAGCCCACTTCAGCCAGGCGACCCGGCACGATCCTGAGGAGACGACCATGAAGCAGGGGATCCACCCCGATTACAAGGAGACCCAGGTCACCTGCACCTGCGGCAACACCTTCACCACCCGCAGCACAGCGAAGACCGGCGTCATCCACGCCGAGGTGTGCGCCGCCTGCCACCCGTTCTACACCGGCAAGCAGAAGATCCTCGACACCGGCGG
>JAEYUH010000026.1 GCA_023432725.1 Actinomycetes bacterium
GGTGAGGGCTACCACTTCGCCGCGGTGCACCTCGAGCGAAATCGCCGGGAGGGCCGGGGTTGAGGAGCTGGGGTAGGTGTGCGAGAGGTCCGTGACCGCCAGCACCACACCGGGCGCGAGGGACGTATCGGGAGATTCCGCAGGGACTGAGGGACTCTCCCCAGTGCTGGTGCCGGGCTGAGTGGCCGGCTCCTCCGCCGCCTCGATCAACTCGAAGGCGGCGTCGGCAGCGGCCATCCCGTCCGCCGCGTCGTGGTAGTGCACCCCGACCTGGCGGACGGGGAGGTACGCCTCGGGCGCGAGGATCAGGACGAACAGCGCGGTGGCGAGGTCGAGGTCGCCGAACACCACCCGGAAGCCGACGGTCACCGCGATCACCGCCACCGACAGGGTCGCCAGCAGTTCCAGCACCAGCGCCGACAGGAACGAGATCCGCAGGGTGAGCATCGTCTCGCTGCGATGGGCGGTCTCGGTGCGCCGCAGCCCCTCGGCCTGCGCCCTGGCCCTGCCGAACACCTGCAGTGTCGGCAGCCCGGCGACCAGGTCGGCGAAATGGGTGGCGAGCCGGGTCTGCACCGCCCACCGTCGCCTGGTGACGGCCTCGGTGGTCCAGCCGACCAGCGCCATGAACACGGGGATCAGCGGCAGTGTGAGGGCGAGGATCACTGCCGAGGTGAGGTCGGCGCCGAGGATCGCCACCCCGACGATGAGCGGCACGGTCACCGCGAGGACAAGCTGCGGCAGGTACTTGGAGAAATAGCCGTCCAGGCCGTCCAAACCCTGGGTGACAAGGGTGATCAGGCCTCCGGTGCCCGCTCCCGAATCCACCGGACGGGCCAGCCGCGCTGCCATGATGTCGCGCCGCAGCTGCGACTTGACGGCGGCCGCGGCGCGGTGCGCCAGCCACTCGTTCGCCCAGGCCAGCAGGGCCTTGCCCGCGAACACGGCGGCCAGGCCGCCGGCCGCCCACGCCAACGAGGCCGGCGTGCCCGTGGCGAACACGTCGGCCACCGAGTGGGAGACCAGCCACGCCTGGCCGAGCGTCAGCAGCGCCGTGACGCTGCCGACGGCGATGCCCGCGACCAGGTAGGTCCTGGTGGCGCGGGCCCGCCGCAGCAGACGAGGGTCGATCGGCCCCGCCATCAGCCCGCGAGCGCGGGCGCGTGGTCGTCGTCAGGGATGTTGTCGACGCTGAGTGGCCGGCGGAACACCCAGTAGGTCCAGATCGTGTACGCCAGCACGATCGGGACGAAGATCGCGGCCGCGATCAGCATGATGAACAGCGTCGAGTCCTGGGAGGCCGCGGTGGACAGGTTGAGGACGAGGTCGGCGCCCTCGGGGTTGGCGAAGCCCAGGTTCGGGAACATGGCCAAGAAGATCCCGGCCGCGACCGCGAGGGTGGCCACCGAGGTACCGGTGAACGCCAGCCCGGGCCGCTCGCCCCGTCCGACGAACCACCAGCCGACGACCAGCCCGCCGGCCGCCACCAGGAGCAGCACCCAGCCGAGCCACCCGGTGGGGTGGACGAACGCGTTCTGCGCGACCAGGAAGACCGCACCGCCGGCGATGGCCACCAGGCCGATCACCCCGGCGAACTTCTTCGCCCGCTCCTGCACGACGCCGCGGGTCTTCACCGTGAGGTAGATCGAGCCGTGGAACAGGAACAGGACTACCAGCACGACGCCGCCGAGCAGGCCGAACGGGCTGAACAGCTGGAGCAGGTAGGGCGCCGGGCTCAGCTTGAACAAGGTGGTGGTCGCCTCGGCGGTGGCCGGCGGAAGGGCCTCCACCGGCAGGCCGATGATGAAGTTGGCGAAGGCGACGCCGAACACCAGCGACACCACGAACGAGCCGACCGCGGCCATCGTGTCGAAGGTTCGCCGCCAGCTCGTCTCCGGATGCTTCGAGCGGTACTCGAAGGCGACGCCGCGGACGATCAGGCCGACCAGCACGAGGAACAGCGGCAGGTAGAGGCCGGAGAACAAGGTGGCGTACCAGGCCGGGAAGGCGGCGAACATCGCGCCGCCTGCGGTCAGCAGCCAGACCTCGTTGCCGTCCCACACCGGGCCGATGGTGTTGACGATGACACGCTTCTCCTTCTCGGTCTTGCCGAGCAAGGGGATCAGCATGGCGACGCCGTAGTCGAAGCCCTCGAGGATGAGGTACCCCGTCCACAGGACGGCGATCAGGACGAACCAGACGATCTGCAAAGTGGTGAAGTCCATGACTGCCTCCTCAGTAGGCGAAGCTCAGCGGAGCGTCGTCGTCGGTCAGCACCTTCGGCTCGTTGGCCTCGGGCAGACCGAGCTTGATGTACTTCAGCAGCAGCCGCACCTCGACCACCGCCAGGGTGCCGTAGATCAGGGTGAACAGCACCATGGTGGTCCCGACCTCGAAGGCGCTGACGCCGGGCGAGACCGCCGACATGGTGGTGAGCACGCCGTTGACGATGAACGGCTGGCGGCCCATCTCTGTGAAGATCCAGCCGAACGAGTTGGCGAACAGCGGCGAGAGCGGCGCGGCGATCATCATCGCCGTCCACCACCACGCCGCCTTCGGCTGGCCGCCCTTGCGCAGCGTGAACAGGACGAACGCGGCGATGCCCATGCCGAGGAAGCCCAGCCCCATCATGAACCGGAAGGTCCAGTAGCTGATCGGGATGTTCGGCGCCCAGTCCTTGACGCCGATCGCGTCCAGCCGGGCCCTGGCCTCCATCTGCAGCGGGTTCAGCGGGTTGACGACGCGTCCGTTCTCGAAGTCGGCGCGCAGGTCGTTGATGCCCTCGACGCGGCCGTCCCAGGTGCCGGTGGCGAGGAAGGAGAGCACGCAGGGAACCTTGAGAGACCAGATCTCGCGCTGGCCGTCCAGCGTGCCGACGGTGACCACCGAGAAGTCGGCGCACTCCCCGTCACCGCCCTCGGTGTAGTACAGCGCCTCGGCGGCCGCCATCTTCATCGGCTGCACCTCGGTCATGATCTTGCCCTGGATGTCGCCGGTGATCAGGATGCCGACGGAGGCGACCAGCAGGATCCAGGCGCCGAACTTGGTGGCGAACCGGTGGGCCGAGACGTCCTCGGCATGGTTGGCGGTGGCCTGGCCGGCGCGGTCGGCGGCGCTCAGCTTCGCCAGGTGCCAGCCGCTGACGCCCATCACCAGGCCGCCGGCGGTCATGTACGCGCCGAACAGCACGTGCGGCAGCGTGACCAGGTTCACCGGGTTGGTGAGCACGGCGCCCAGGTCGGTCATCTCGGCGCGGTCGGTGGCGGGGTTGAAGACGGCGCCGACCGGGTTCTGCATCCACGAGTTGGCGGCGAGGATGAAGACCGCCGAGACCATCGTCCCGATCGCCGCCAGCCAGATGCACATCAGGTGCAGGCCGCGGGACAGCCGGTCCCAGCCGAAGATCCACAGGCCGAGGAAGACCGACTCCAGGAAGAACGCCAGCAGCGCCTCGAGCGCGAGCGGGGCGCCGAAGATGTCACCCACGAACCTGCTGTACTCGCTCCAGTTCATGCCGAACTGGAACTCCTGCACGATCCCGGTGACCACGCCCATGGCGAAGTTGATCAGGAAGAGCTTCCCGAAGAACCTCGTCAGGCGCAGGTACCGCGCCTGGCCGGTGCGGTACCAGATCGTCTGCAGCACAGCGACCAGCATCGACAGTGCGATGGTGATCGGCACGAAGAAGTAGTGGTAGACAGTCGTGATCCCGAACTGCCATCTGGCTAGGGTTTCCGCGCTCACGGCCGCATAGTACTACCGCGTGTCGGAGCGCTTGGCCGAGATGGCCGGACTGGGGGTAGTTCTACTACTACGCCATGTCGTACCTCGTCAGTTCGCGCCTATCATGGGCGGATGCCGGTCTTGGGTGAACTCGAGAGCGCCGTGATGGATGTGCTGTGGTCGCGGCGCGTGCCGCTGAGCGTGCGTGAGGTGCACGACGTGCTCATCCG
>JAEYUH010000055.1 GCA_023432725.1 Actinomycetes bacterium
AAGCGGCCCTGGGCCGGGCGCGGGGGAGTGTAGGTTCTTCGCAGCGGCGCGTCCGCTCACCACTACCGGCGGACCAGGCGGAGGAGATCCATGAGTATCGGGATCTCGGCCGGTCAGGTCGCGATCATGTTCCTGCTGATGGCCCTGGGCTGGATGGCGTACCGGTTGAGGTGGATCGGCGACGACGCGGTCAAGGGGATGACCAAGCTGCTGCTGTTCATCGTCACGCCCGCCGTGATCGTCCAGGCCTTCGTGCGCCCCTTCGACCCGGCCCGGCTGCAGACCATCGGGCTGGTCTTCGCCCTCGACGTCGCGGTCTTCGCCCTGGTGATCGGCCTGTCGGCGGTGGTGTTCAGCCGGCGCCTCGTCCCCGATCCGGGACGCCGAACCGCGCTCCGGTTCGGCACCACGTACTCCAACTGCGGGTTCCTGGGAATCCCGCTCGCCCAGGCCCTGCTGGGCGACGACGGCGTGTTCTACGCGGTGGCCTTCGTCGTCACCTTCCACATCTTCGTGTGGACGCACGGGGACGGGCTGTTCGGCAGCAGGCGGGCCGGCGCCCGCAGGAGCCGGCTGGTCGAGCTGTTGCTCAACCCCAACCTCATCGCTACCGCGATCGGGCTGGTGTTCTTCCTGCTGTCGTGGCGGCTGCCGGAGCTGCTGGGGCAGGCTGCAGGCTATGTCGCGGCGATGAACACCCCGCTGAGCATGATCGTGGTCGGCGCCAACCTGGCTGCGATCGGGGTGCGCTCGGTGTTCCGCGACGGGTTCGCCTGGGTGGGGACACTGGCCCGCAACCTCGTCGTGCCCGCGATCTTCGTCGGCCTGTTCGCCTTCCTGCCGCTGGATCCGGTGGCGAAGATGGCGACGCTGGTGGCGGTGTCCGCGCCGGTGGCGGCGTTCCTGGTGATGTTCAGCATCCTCCATGAACGCGACACCAGCTTCCCGACCCGGCTGCTCACCTTGTCGACGCTGTCGGCGATCGTGACGATGCCTGCCATCTTGTGGCTGGCCTCGGTGGTGTGGTGATTCAGGGGACGAGGTGCCCCGCCGCCCGGTAGAGCTCGTACCACTCCTGGCGGGTCAGGACGATGTCCGAGCCGGCGGCCGCCGCCCGCACCCGGTCGGGGTTGGTGGTGCCGAGCACCACCTGCATCCGCGCGGGGTGCCGGGTGATCCAGGCGGTAGCGATTCCCTCGGGAGCGACGCCGTACTGCCCGGCCAACCGCTTGATCACAGCGTTCAGTTCGGGGTACCCGGGGTTGTCGAGGAAGGGGCCGGTGAAGAACCCGGCCTGATAGGGCGACCAGGCCTGCACCGTGATGTCGTGGAGCCGGCAGTAGTCGAGGGTGCCGAGGGTGCGGTCCACCGACTGGTCGGCGGCGCCCATGTTCATGGCCATGCCCTGGGTGATCAGCGGCGCGTGGGTGATCGACAGCTGGAGCTGGTTGGCGACCAGCGGCCGGGTGACCCAGCGGCGCAGCAGGTCGATCTGCGCGGGGGTGTGGTTGGAGACGCCGAAGTGCAGCACCTTGCCGGACGCCGCCAGGTGGTCGATGGCCCGGGCCACCTCCTCGGGCTCGACCAGGGCGTCGGGACGGTGCAGCAACAGGATGTCGACGTAATCGGTGCCGAGCGCGGCCAGCGACCCGTCCACCGCCGCGATGAGGTGGTCGTAGGAGAAGTCGAAGTAGGGACCGTCCTTGACGATCCCCGCCTTGGTCTGCAGCACGAGTTCGGCGCGCTGCGACGGCGTCAGCCGCAGCGCCTCGGCGAACCTGCGCTCGCAGCCGTGCGCGGGCGCGGAGCCATAGATGTCGGCGTGGTCGAAGAACGTGATGCCGGTCTCGAGGGCGGCGTCGACCAGGGCGCGGATCTCGGCATCGGTCTTGTCCTGGATCCGCATCATGCCGGCCACGACGGCGGGGACGGTGAGGCCGGTGCCCGGCAGGGGGAAGGTCTTCATGGGCCCAACCTAGCTGGCTAGGGTGGGCGGATGGACGTCGCCACCCTCGTGGCCTGGCGGATGCACAACCAGTTGCTGTGGGGCCCGCCCGCCGGTTCGGCAGCCGCGGTGCTGGACCGGTTCGCCGCCAGCCAGGGCCAGGACCTGACCCCTTCGGCGTGGGCCCTGGCCCAGCGCGCCGCGTTCCTGACCGAGGACGCGGTCCGCGCTGAGTGCGACGCCGGAGCGATCCTGCGCACCCACCTGCTGCGGCCCACCTGGCACTTCGTGGCCGCCGCGGACCTGCGCTGGTTGCTGACCGCCACGGCACCGCGGGTGCATCGCCTGAACGCGCCGATCTACCGTCGGTGGGGGCTCGACGGGGAGGCCCTGTCGACCGTCCGGCGGGTGATCGAGCACGACCTCGCCGACGGACGTCACCGCACCCGCGCCGAGCTCGGGGCGGCGCTGGCCCAGGCCGGGCTGCCGCTGGCCGGGCAGGGCCTTGCCTACGCGGTGATGTGGGCCGAGCTCGAGGCGATCGTCTGCAGCGGCCCCCAGCGCGGCAGGCAGCAGACCTACGCGCTGGTCGACGAGCGGGCGCCGGCCCGAGACGACCGGCCACGGGAGGAGGCCCTCACCGAGCTGGCGACCCGCTACTACGCCGCGCACGGCCCTGCCTCCGTCCGGGACCTGGCTGGTTGGGCCAGCCTGACGCTGACCGAGGCGCGCCGGGCGACGCAGGCAGCGGGGGTGACGAGCTTCGAGTTCGACGGCGTGACCTACTGGCACGCCCCGGGCGAGCCACCCGAGCGCCGACCGGGCCGGGTCGACCTCGTCCAGGTCCTCGACGAGCTGGTGATGGGCTACTCGCAGACGCGCCACCTGCTGACCGGCGATTTGGTCTGGGGCGAGGGGGTCCCGGTCACCTTCTTCCACGCCGTGCTGGCCGGCGGCCGGCTGATCGGGCACTGGACCTACGAGCGCGACGGCAGGGCACGCCCGTCCCTCCTGCAGACCCGGGGGCTGCGGGCCTGGAACGCCCAGGAGACCGAGGGGGTACGCGTCGCGGTCGCCGACTTCGGAAGGTTCGCCGGCTCAGCGGTGGACTGGGCTCACACCCCGTCCCGTGGCCAGTAGAGCGCGTCCGGGGTCGGCCGGGCACCGAAGATGGCCTGGCCGACCCTGACCACCGTCGCCCCCTCCTCGACAGCGAGCTCGAAGTCGCCTGACATCCCCATGCTGAGTTCGTCGAGCGGGACGGGGGCGGTGTCGCGCAGCCGGTCCCGCAGTTCGCGCAACCGGACGAAGCAGGCCCGCACCGCGGCGAGGTCGGTGCTGAACATCGCCAGCGTCATCAGGCCGCGCACCTTGA
>JAEYUH010000118.1 GCA_023432725.1 Actinomycetes bacterium
TCGGCCGAGGTGAGCGCGTCCGGCCCGCAGACCTCGATGCACTGCAGGCAGCCGGTGCACTTCCAGGGGTCGACGACCGCGGAGAACAGCGCGCCGGTACCCGGTGCCTGCTTCTCCATCGCGTCGAACAGCGGACGGGTGCGCGCCACAGGGAAGGCTGCGACCTGGCTGACCACGTCCTCGAGGTGCTTGGCGAGGACCCGCTTCGGCGGCAGGGCGGCCATCGCGGCCTGGACGACAGCGGCGAAGTCCTCTGCCGCGGGCTCGGCGACCAGCAGCCGGCGGACTTCGCCGGCCCAGTCGGTCACCAGCTCACGCAGCCGGGCCCTGGCGGTCTCCGGCAGGTCGGTGGCGTCGATCGCGACGTGCAGCAGGTCGCTGATCTCGTGGCCGGTGTTGGGGATCGCGTTGTCGGGGCAGGCGAGGGCGCACTCCATGCACGCGGTGCAGGAGGCGGCGTCGAAGACCGGCACGGTGCGGCGGAACAGGCCCTTGTTCTTGACCGCCGCGGTGCCGACGGGCATGAACATGCCGGTTCCGGGCAGCACGGGGGCCTCGTCGATGGTGCCCTCGCGGAACGGCCGCGCCATGATCTCGTCGTAGTAGCCGGGGTCGAACAGGCCGGTGGTCCTGGCCTGGGTCACGGCCGGGGTCATCAGCTGCGACAGCGACGGCCTGGCCGTGATCGCGGTCCGGCCGGCTTCGGCCTGGGCGAACTCGGCGGCCGTGTAGTCGATCAGCACAGCCTTCATGCCGTCGCGGATCACCGCCATGTTGGCCTCGACCACGGACTGTCCCTTGCGACCGAACTTCTTGGCGAGCTCGGCCTGGACCCCTGCCTCCATCTCCTGAGGGGAGGCACCCTTGGCGACCCTGTCGACGTGGCCGATGATCGCCCCGATGAAGGCCATGCCCATCATCCGGGTCTCCAGCTCGGGGTTCGGGGCGTGGGTGCGGGCCACCGCGAAGGCGTCCAGCACCAGCAGCCGGATGCCGCGCTCGCGGATCGCGCGGCGGGCGTGCGCGGGCAGTTCGGCCCACACGTCGAGCGGCTGCCGGCTGGACTGCAGGATCAGGGTGCCGCCGGCGACCAGGCCCTTCAGAGGGTTGGTGTGGGAGAACACCTGGTGGTCGGGCGCCACCACGACCTCGACGTCCTCCAGCTCGGCGTTGGTGATGAGCACCGGCTCGGGCGACAGGGTGATGTAGTAGTTGGTCGGTGCGCCGGACTTCTCCGACCCGTACTTCGGGGCCGACTTGGAGTGCATCCCGAGCATCCCGGAGAGGATGTCGGTCAGCAGCTTGCCGGTCGCGATGGTGCCGTACCCGCCGACCGAGTGGAACCTGATCCGCAGTGCCTCCGCCGGCAGCACCGGCGGGTTCGGGCCGGTCTTGAGCGCCATCAGCTCGGTCTCGGGGTAGGCGGCGCGCATCCGGTCCTGGATCGCGGCGACCGCGGGGGTGGGGTTCTGGATGAAGAACTGGGAACCGAGGTAGACCAGGGGCGCGCCGCCCTCGGAGGTCATGTTCTCGAAGGCGGCCACCAGGTGCCGCGGCTGCACGTCGTGGCCGCCGAGGCCGAAGATGGCAGTGGTGAGGCGCGGGAACAGGCGCGCGTGGTAGAGCGCCTGGGTGACCAGCCTGGTCAGGGCGGTGTCGTCGGAGCGCTCGAGCACGGTGACGGCCTTGGCGTTACCGATGGCGGCGACCAGCTCCTCCTCGGGGAACGGCTGCAGCAGCTTGACCGAGACGACGCCGACCTTGAGACCCTGCGAGCGCAGGTAGGGAAGGACGGCGCGCACGTCGTCGGTGATCGAGCCCATGCCCACCATCACGTAGTCGGCGTCGGCGGTGTCGTACGCCTCGACGGGGGAGTAGCTGCGGCCGGTCAGCTCGGTGTACTCCGCCATCGCCTGGCGTACCAGTGCCGGGACGGCGGCGGCGAAGTGGGTGCGGTGGTCGGCAGCGCCGGCCTGGAAATCGGGCTGGTTCTGGACCGGGCCGGTCAGGCCGGGGTTGTGCGGGTCGACCAGGGCGGGGACGAGCTGACGGGTGCCCTTGGCCCACGCGCCGCGCCACTGCCGGCGCCACTGGGCACGCAACGTCTCGGGCACCCAGGCGAGGGTGCGGTCGACCAGGTCGCCGGCGTCGTCGGCCTCGATCTGCTCGGCCATCACAGCGAGCTGGGCACGCAGCGCCTCCAGGTCGGCGGCCTCGAACTCGGCGGCATGGCGCTCCAGGTAGGCGGACAGCTGGAAGACGCGTCCCTTGGCGCCGAAGAGCAGATCCTGGGCCACGGTCGGGCACGGGATGCGGCCGGCCGGGTCGCCGAGGGAGGTGCGCAGCAGCTCCGGCTCGGGCAGGGCCACCTCGCTCATCACGTGGCTGGTGGCGAAGCCGTCCATGGCGTTGGCGACCGGAATGAGCGACAGGGCGGACGTGCGGTAGGAGATCGCCGCGAGGTCGGCAGCCTCCTGCGGGTTGGAGCCGAACAGGATGGTGTAGCCGGTGGGGAGCATCGCGTAGATGTCGTCGTGGCCGGCCATGACGTTGAGGGAGTGCTTGGTCACGACCCGGGCGGCGACGTGCAGCACGAAGCCGCCGATCTTCTTGCCGACGGTGACGTAGTGCGACTCGAGGCCGTAGAGGATGCCCTGGCT
>JAEYUH010000133.1 GCA_023432725.1 Actinomycetes bacterium
CGAGGGTGGGGACGATGACCTGCCCGGCGAGCTCGGTGACGTCAAGGTTGTGGAAGGCAGCCTCCAGCAGCGGGGCATTGGCCGAGGTGGTGGTGGTGCGCAGCTGCTCGTTGAACCACTGGACCTCCGCAGGGCCTGCGTCCGGGACGAAGGCGCGGGCGAAGGTCTCCCGGAACAGGTCGTTGTCGGGTTGCCAGCCGAGCTGGGCCAGCCCCACCTTGACGCCTGACTCGACAACCTGGTCGGGGTCGCCCCGGCGCCGCATCCCCCGGGCATAGGCGCCGTAGAGGACGAGCCGCCGAACGCGCTCGGGGTAGCGGGCCGCGAAGGCGAGGGCCACCGGTCCGCCCTGCGAGATGCCGAGCAGGTCGACGGGGCCCTCGGCTACCGCGTCCAGCACCGCGCCGAGGTCGGACAGCCACAGGTCGAGGTCGGTCAGGTCGACACCGTCGAGAGCACGATCCGACAGGCCGCAGCCCCGCGGGTCGTAGCGGACGTAGCGGTACCTGGCACTGAGTTCGCGGACCCAGTGCCCCCACACCGGGCTGGTGACGGTGTCCTTGTCGACCTGGGTCAGCCAGGTCGCTGTCTTGACGAGGGTCCGCCCGGCGCCGGTGGCCGTGACAGCCAGGGATCCGCCCGAGACCGGGACGAACCGGACCGCCGAGCCGTCCTCGACGACAGGTCCGCCGGGAGGCCTGTCGAGGCTCAGCGCCCGCCGATCCGGGGCCCGCAGCTTGCGCAGGAGGGAGGACACGTGAGTCTCGACGGTCCGTACCGACACCACGAGTTCCGCGGCGATCTCGGCGTTGGTCCAGCGTCGCCGGACCAGTTCCAGCACCGCGCGCTCCCGGGGTGTCAGCCTCGGCGTTGGCGCCTCACCCATGGGGTGAGTGTGCCACCGGACCGCCGGGTTCGGCCGTGGGGCCGACTAGTGGTCGCCGTGTAGGGCGGCCGGCAGCGGTGCCTGCCAGGCCGACCGCACCTCGTCCAGCCGCAGCGCGAACCCTGCGACCTCCAGCACACCGGTGCCGGTCACCTCGCCGAGGTGGGCGGCGGGGATGCCGTGCTCGGAGCACAGCGCCCCGAACTCGTCGGCGTCGGTCGGGGACAGCGAGACCAGCACCCGGCCGGGGGTCTCGGAGAAGAGCTGGACGCAGGGGTCGCCCTCGGGCAGGTCGATCCGGGCGGACAGGTCGAAGCGCAGGCAGCTCTCCACCAGCGCCTGGCCGAGCCCGCCGTCGGACAGGTCGTGCGCCGAGCGCAGCAGGTGGCGCCGGGCCGCGGCCACCAGCACCCTGCCGAGCCGCACCTCGTGGTCGAGGTCGGGCACCGGTGGCAGGCCACCGAGGTGGCTGTGGACGGCCTCCGCCCACGCGCTGCCCGACAGGTGGTCGCCGGTGGTGCCGAGCAGCCACACCTGGTCGCCGGACTGACGGAAGCCGGTGGTCAGCCGGTCGGCGACGTCGTCGATCACGCCGAGCATCCCGACCACGGGGGTCGGCAGGATGTTCACCCCGCCGGTCTGGTTGTAGAAGCTGACGTTGCCGCCGGTGACCGGGGTGCCCAGCTCCCGGCAGCCGTCCACGAGGCCGAGGATCGCCTCGGAGAACTGCCACATCACCGCCGGGTCCTCCGGCGAGCCGAAGTTGAGGCAGTCGGTGATCGCCACGGGTTCGGCACCCGCGGCCGCGACATTGCGGTAGGCCTCGGCCAGAGCCAGCTGGGCTCCCAGGTAGGGGTTCAGCTGGGTGAACCGTGCGTTGCAGTCGACGGCGAGGGCGACCCCCAGGCCGCTCTCCTCGTCGAGCCGGAGCATGCCGGCGTCGTCAGGCTGGGCGAGGATCGAGTTGCCGCGGACGTACCTGTCGTACTGGTCGGTCACCCAGGACTTGTCGGCCTGGTTGGGCGCCGACACCACCCGCATCAGGTGGTCGGCGAGTTCGGCAGGGTGGCCGGGCCGGGGCAGCGCTTCGGCGGAGTCGGCGTTCAGCGGGTCGATCCAGTCCGGCCGCGCGAGCGGACGGTGGTACACCGGGCCCTCGTGCGCCACCGTGGCGGGGTCGACGTCCACCACCGTCTCGCCGTGCCAGTCGATCACCAGCCGGTCCCCGTCGGTCACCTCGCCGATCACTGTCGCGAGCACGTCCCACCTGCGGCAGATCGCCAGGAAGGCCTCGACGTTGCGCGGCTCGACGACCGCCATCATGCGCTCCTGGGACTCGCTCATCAGGATCTCCTCCGGACTGAGCGTGGGATCCCGCAGCGGCACGAGGTCGAGGTCGACGTGCATGCCGCCGTCCCCCGCGCTGGCCAGTTCAGAGGTCGCGCACGAGATCCCGGCCGCGCCGAGGTCCTGGATCCCGACGATCACCCCTGCCGCGAACAGTTCCAGGGTGCACTCGATGAGCAACTTCTCCATGAACGGGTCGCCGACCTGCACCGCGGGGCGCTTGGCGGGGCCGTCGGCCTCGAAAGTCTCCGAGGCGAGGATCGAGGCGCCGCCGATCCCGTCACCGCCGGTGGCAGCGCCGTAGAGGATGACCTTGTTGCCCGTCCCCGAGGCGAAGGCGCGGTGCAGGTCCTCGTGGCGCAGCACCCCGACGCACAGCGCGTTGACCAGCGGGTTGCCGTAGTAGGACGGGTCGAAGACCACCTCGCCGCCGATGTTCGGCAGTCCCAGGCAGTTGCCGTAGCCGCCGACCCCTGCCACGACGCCGGGCAGCACCCTGGCTGTGTCGGGGGCGTCCAGCGCACCGAACCTGATCGAGTCCATCACGCCGATCGGCCTGGCGCCCATCGCCAGGATGTCGCGGACGATGCCGCCGACCCCGGTCGCGGCGCCCTGGTAGGGCTCGACGTAGGACGGGTGGTTGTGCGACTCGATCTTGAAGGTGACGGCGATCCCGTGGCCGACGTCGACCACTCCCGCCTGTTCGCCGATGCCTGCGAGCAGTTCGCCGCGCGGTGTCCGGCGCTCCAGCTCCCCGAACCGGGCCAGGTGGACCTTGGAGGACTTGTACGAGCAGTGCTCCGACCACATCACCGAGTACATGGCGAGTTCGCAGGAACTGGGACGACGCCCGAGGATCTCGCGAATCCTGGCGTACTCGTCCTCCTTGAGGCCAAGGGCAGCCCAGGGCTGCTCGACCTCGGGGGTGGCTTCGGCATGCGAAACGGTGTCGACCACGCGGTCAACCTACTACGGCGCCACCGGCCTGCCGCCCGCGTCCGACGGGCCCACGGCGTAGGGTGGACCAGGAACCCACCAGGAGACCCCACCATGCCGGCCACCGCATTCCTTGGCGAGCGACCGACGGAGCAGCTCGCCTGGCTGGCCTGTGCCCCGAACGCCACCGAAACGATGGA
>JAEYUH010000144.1 GCA_023432725.1 Actinomycetes bacterium
GTCCACCTCGGCGAGATGTGGGCGTCCTTCCTGCACTACCAGCAGGAGATCCTCGGCTTCCACACCGGCGACTACATCAGGAACGCCACCCACCCCTACGACGCGCACCCGATCGGCTGGCTGTTCATGGCCCGCCCGCTCGGGGTGGACTCGGTCACCGACATCCAGCCCGGCGTGGACGGGTGCACCGCCGAGGCCGGGCAGACCTGCCTGCGGGTGATCTCGGCGATGGGAACGCCGGTGTTGTGGTGGCTGGCGGCGATCGCGCTGGTCGTGGCGATCATCTGGTGGATCGGCGGCCGCGACTGGCGCTTCGGCGTCCCGGTCGTCGCGGCCCTGGCCACGTACGTCCCGTGGTTCTTCTCCGCCGACCGTCCGGTCTTCTTCTTCTACGCGATCACCATCATCCCGTTCACCGTGACCGCTCTCGCCATGGTGATGGGGCTGGTGCTTGGGCCGGCCGGCGGCAGGTTCCGGCGGCGCGGCGCGATAGTGGTGGGGGTGGCGATCGCCCTTGTCGCGGCCAACTTCGCCTGGATCTACCCCGTCCTCACCGGCCAGGTGCTGGTCCACCAGACCGAGTACCTGGCGAGGATGTGGCTGCGCAGTTGGATCTGACCGTCATGGGGACTGTCCCTCCGAAGGCACAGACTGACGCCGACGCAGGAACCGAGGGACTGTCCCCAGTGCAGCTGCCGCGCAGTGACGGCACAGGGGAATAGCCGTCTGCCATCCTTCCGCACTTGGGGGCGTCGCGTCGGCGATCCCAGTAACCAGCGAGAGGACGCCACCGCCCGCGGGATCGCACTAGGGTGCAACCGGCCTCTTGAAGGGATGAAGCATGGCTCTGTGGACGTTGCACGGTGAAGGGTCGCTCAAGCCGGGGGCAGTGGTGGCCCCGGACGAACGCCTCGGGTGGGGAAAGATGTTCGGCCTCGGCGCCCAGCACGTGGTGGCGATGTTCGGTGCCACCTTCCTCGTCCCGCTGATCACGGGGTTCCCGATCCCGACCACGCTGTTCTTCAGCGGCGTCGGCACGCTGCTGTTCCTCATCATCACCGGCAACCGGCTGCCCAGCTACCTGGGCTCGTCGTTCGCCTTCATCTCTCCTGTCATCGCCGCCAAGGCCGGCGGCGGCGACATCGGGGTCGCCCTGTTCGGCATCCTGCTCGCCGGCGTCCTGCTGGCGATCGTGGGCGCGGTGGTCCACCTGGCCGGTTCGGCGTGGATCGACGCGCTGATGCCGCCGGTGATGACCGGCACCATCGTGATGCTGATCGGCTTCAACCTCGCCGGAGCAGCCTGGGGCGAGGCCAACGAGTCCGGGTTCTGGGCCGCCCCCGTGACCGGCTGGATCACCCTGATTGCGATAGTGCTCATCACCGTGCTGTTCCGCGGCCTGATCGGACGGCTGTCCATCCTGCTGGGCGTCCTCGTCGGCTACATCGCCGCCATGGTGCAGGGCCAGGTCAACTTCGAGGCGGTCGGTGCCGCCGGGTGGTTCGGGTTGCCGCAGTTCCACCTGCCGACTGTCGACTGGAGCATCACGGCGCTGTTCCTGCCGGTGGTCCTGGTCCTGATCGCCGAGAACGTCGGCCACGTGAAGTCGGTGGCCCTGATGACCGACCGCAACTACGACAAGTCGATGGGCAGGGCGCTGCTGGCCGACGGCGTCGCGACCACCCTCGCCGGTCTGGGCGGCGGCTCCGGCACCACCACCTACGCCGAGAACATCGGCGTCATGGCCGCGACCAAGGTGTACTCCACCGCGCTGTACTGGATCGCCGGCGGGATCGCGATCGCGCTCTCGTTCATCCCGAAGTTCGGCGAGGCGATCGCGACGATCCCCGCGGGCGTGATCGGCGCTGCAGGGACGGTGCTCTACGGCATGATCGGCCTGCTGGGCGCCCGGATCTGGATCGAGAACAAGGTCGACTTCACCAACCCGGTGAACCTGATCCCCTCCGCCATCGGCCTCATCATGGCGATCGCGAACTTCCACTTCACCGTGGGCGAGATGGAGTTCGGCGGTGTCACGGTCGGCACCATCACCGCCCTCGTGCTCTACCACGTGATGCGGACCATCGGACGGGCCCGCGGGACCGACCTGAGCGACGACAGCACGGCGCTGGTGGCCGAGTTCGAGACCTCCGAGGTGGAGACGGCCGGCCCCCGCTGAGCCGGGCGTCGGCGAGCCGGCCGGATCGCCTACCCTGCTGCGGTGCCTGCAGATCCACGCGCGACGCCCGCTCGCCTCACCCCGGCGATCCGGATGGGGTTGTCGATCGCTGCCGCCGTCGGGGTCTACGGGGTGTCCTTCGGAGCGCTCGCTGTCGCCGCAGGCCTTGAGGTCTGGCAGGCCTGCGCGCTGAGCCTGCTGATGTTCACCGGCGGCTCCCAGTTCGCGTTCATCGGGGTGATCGGCGGCGGTGGGACGGGCGCAGCCGCCTGGGCGGCCGCCAGCCTGCTGGGCGTCCGCAACGGCGTCTACGGCATGCAGCTGAAGGCGCTGATCCGCCCGCCCGGCCGGCTCATCCCGTTGATGGCGCACCTCACCATCGACGAGTCGACAGCCACCGCCACCAGCCAGCCGGACCACGACGAACGGGTCCGTGGGTTCTGGTCGGCCGGGCTGGGGGTCTTCACGCTGTGGAACCTGTTCACCCTGGTCGGGGCGCTGGCCGGCGACGCGCTCGGCGACCCTGCCCGGTGGGGGCTGGACGGGGCGGCGGTGGCGGCCTTCCTCGGCCTGCTCTGGCCCCGCCTGAAGGGACGCGACCCGGTCACGATCGCGGTGCTGGCCGGCGCTGTGACCATCATCGCTATCCCGCTGGGCCCGCCGGGAATCCCGGTGCTGGTGGCTGCCGCCGCCACAGCTGCCTGGTGGGGCTGTCAGCGCCGGCTGGGGGTGGCGGCGTGAGCGTGCTGTCC
>JAEYUH010000162.1 GCA_023432725.1 Actinomycetes bacterium
CGAAGGGCTGGCGGTACTTCGGGTTCGATGTGAGCGCCAGCGAACCCAGCGAGCGGCCGTGGAAGGACCCCTCCATGGCGACCAGCCGCCGACGGCCGGTCAGCCGGCTCAGCTTGAAGCCGGCTTCATTGGCCTCGGTGCCGGAGTTGGTGAAGAAGACCCGCGCGGGGGTGCCGGGAGCGTTGCCGGTGGTGACCGCGGCCAGGCGTTCGGCGAGCGCGACCTGGGTCGGGGTGGCGAAGAAGTTGGAGACGTGGCCGAGGGTGGCCAGCTGGGAGGAGATGGCGCCCAGCACCTGCGGGTGGGCGTGGCCCAGAGCGTTGACCGCCAGCCCGGCGAGCAGGTCGAGGTAGCGTCGGCCGTCGGCGTCCCACAGGTAGGACCCCTCGCCCCGCACGAACACCCGTTTCGGTGCCCCGAAGGTGTTCATCATCACCGCCTGGTACCGGCCGGTGACCGCGGCGCTGCCCCCCTCGACGGTCTGGACGCTCACGGCGCCGACACCTCGGCCGGGACGCCGTGCACCATGGTGCCGTTGCCCTCGTCGGTGAAGACCTCCAGCAGCAGGGCGTGCGGCACCCGGCCATCGATCACCGTGGCCTTCGGCACGCCCGCCTTGACGGCCTCGAGGCAGGCCTCCATCTTCGGGATCATCCCGGAGGCGAGCGTCGGCAGCAGCTGCTCGAGGTCGGGCACGCTGATCTGGCGGACGATCTCGGTGCTGTTCGGCCAGTCGGCGTAGAGCCCTTCCACGTCGGTGAGCACCACCAGCCGCTCCGCCCCCAGCGCCGCGGCGAGCGCGCCGGCGGCGGTGTCGGCGTTGACGTTGTGCACCTGGCCGTCCTCGTCGGGCGCGACGGTGGCGACGACGGGGATCCGGCCGGCGTTGATCAGGTCGAGCACCGCCTCGGGACGCACCTCGGTGACCTCACCGACCAGGCCGAGGTCCACCTCCTCGCCGTCGAGGGTGATCCCCTTGCGGGCAGCTGTCAGCAGGCCGGCGTCCTCCCCGGACAGCCCCACCGCCAGCGGCCCGTGCGCGTTCAGCAGGCCCACCAGCTCGCGATTGACCTGCCCCATCAGCACCATCCGGACGACGTCCATCGCCTCGGGGGTGGTGACCCGCAGCCCGCCCCTGAACTCGCTGGAGATGCCGAGCCGGGACAGCATCGCCGAGATCTGGGGACCGCCGCCGTGCACCACCACGGGGCGCACGCCCACCGTGTGGAGGAACACGATGTCCTGGGCGAAGGCGGCCTTGAGGCGGTCGTCCACCATGGCGTTGCCGCCGTACTTGATCACCATCGTGGTGCCGACGTACTGCTCCAGCCAGGGCAGCGCCTCGATCAGGATCGAGGCCTTGGTGAGCGCATCAGGGCTCATGTGGAGTACTCCGCGTTCTCTTTGACGTAGTCATAGGTCAGGTCGTTGGTCCAGATGGCTGCCGACTCGGACCCCGCGTGCAGGTTGAGCTCGACCAGCACCTCGCGGCCGGCAAGGCTGACCTCGGACCGGTCGGCACCGAGTTGCCCGGCCAGGAAGACCCCCACCCCGTTGAAGGACACGTCGACCTCGTCGGGCTCGAACGTGGCGGACGTGGTACCCGCGGCGGCGAGCACGCGGCCCCAGTTCGGGTCGTTGCCGAAGATCGCGCACTTGAACAGGTTGCTCCGGGCTATCGCCCTGGCCACCTCGAGGGCGTCGGCTTCGGTGGCGGCGCCGGTCACCTGGACCTCGATGTCATGCGCCGAGCCCTCCGCGTCGGCCAGCAGTTGGCGCGCCAGCGACGCGCACACACCGGTCAGCGCCTCGCTGAACTCCGACGGGTCCGCGACCGCCCCCGAGGCACCGCTGGCCAGGATCACCACGGTGTCGTTGGTCGACATGCAGCCGTCGGAGTCGGTCCTGTCGAAGGTGAAGGAGGTGGCGGTGCGCAGCGCTTCGTCCAGAGCCGCCGGGTCGACGACAGCGTCGGTGGTGATCACTACCAGCATGGTCGCCAGGGCCGGGGCGAGCATGCCCGCGCCCTTGGCCATGCCGCCGATGGTCCAGCCCGACGGCGAGGTGTGGACAGCCTCCTTGGGCACCGTATCGGTGGTCAGGATCGCTTCAGCGGCGGACGGGCCACCGGCGTGGGAGAGGTCCTGGGCCGCCAGCTGGACGCCGTCGAGCACCTTGTCCATCGGCAGCCGGACGCCGATCAGCCCGGTCGAGCAGACCGCCACATCGGAGGGGTCACAGCCCACCTCGGCCGCCGTCCACTCGGCCATCTGACGGGCGTCGGCGAACCCTGCCTCACCGGTGCAGGCATTGGCACCACCGGAGTTCAGCACCACAGCCGCCAGCCGGGGCGTGGCGAGCGCCTGGCGGCTCCACAGCACGGGGGCGGCCTGGAACCGGTTCGTGGTGAAGACCGCGGCGGCGTGGGCGTCCGGGCCCTCGTTGACCACCAGCGCCAGGTCGGGCTTACCCGAGGCCTTCAGACCCGCCGTCACCCCGGCGGCGAGGAATCCCTTTGCTGCTGTCACGCTCACGGCGCCACCCCCACGTTCGTCAGGCCGGTGGTCTCCGGCAGCCCCAGGGCGAGGTTGATCGACTGGACGGCCGCCCCCGCCGTCCCCTTCACCAGGTTGTCGAGGGCGCAGATCGCCACTACCCGGCCGGCCCGCTCGTCGACGGCGACCTGCACCAGCGCCGTGTTGGCGCCGAGGGTGGCAGCGGTGCTGGGCCACTGGCCCTGCGGCAGCAGGTGGACGAACGGCTCGTCGGCGTAGGCGTCCTCCCACGCCGCACGGACGGCGGCGACGTCGGTCCCCTCGACCAGCCGGGCGGTGCAGGTGGCGAGGATCCCGCGGGCCATCGGAACCAGCGTGGGGGTGAAGCTGATCCGCACCTGCGCGGCACCCGCCTTGATCAGGTTCTGCTCGATCTCGGGGATGTGGCGGTGCACCCCGCCGACCGCATAGGGGCTGGCAGCGCCCAGGATCTCGGAGGCGAGCAGATGCTGCTTGGCGGCCTTGCCGGCCCCGCTCACCCCGTTGGCGAGCACGGCCACCAGGTCGGTCGGTTCGATCACGCCGGCCGCGATCCCCGGCGCCAGCGCGAAGGTGACGGCGGTGACATTGCAGCCCGGGACGGCGAGCCGGGTGGCCCCGGCGAGCTGCTCACGCTGGCGTCGCTTCCCTGCGAGCAGTAGTTCCGGCATGCCGTAGGTCCAGGTCCCGGGGTGGTCACCGCCGTAGAACGCCTGCCACGCGGCCGCCGACTCCAGCCGGTGGTCGGCGCCGAGGTCGACCAGCAGGGAGCCGGGAGAGGTCTGCTCCAACTCGGCGGCGATCGCACCGGAAGCGCCGTGCGGCAGCGCCAGGCAGATCACGTCGTGGCCGGCCAGGGTCTGCGCCGAGGTGTCGGCGATCACGCGGTCGGCCAGCGGCAGCAGGTGCGGGTGGTGCACCCCCAGCCGGTCACCGGCACTCGTCCTTGCCGTCAGAGCCCCGATCCGCGCCTGGGGATGGTTCAGCAACAGCCGCAGCGTCTCACCGCCGGCGTACCCGGTGGCTCCCGCCACCGCCACAGAGAAGGTCACGGAATGACTATGCCACAGTCGGAATGGATATTCCATCTGATCTCGCGCAGGCGCGGTGCCGGCGGCGTAGCGTGACGTGACGAAGGAGGCACCGATGCCCGCGCCCCCCGTCACCCACCGCCGCTACCGCCACACCGGCTTCGACGGCGACCACCGCGCGATCCGCCAGTTCCTGCTGCGCATCAGGGACGCTACCCCCGAGTTCGGCTGGGGCAGGTGGGAGTGGGCCTTCTGCCTGCCCTACCTCGACTGGGAACACGTCGACCGGATCGGGATCTGGGAGGCCGACGGCGAGGTGGTGGGCCTGGCCACCCACGAGTCCGACCTCGGCGACGCCTACCTGGCGGTGGATCCGCGGCACCGCGCGGC
>JAEYUH010000222.1 GCA_023432725.1 Actinomycetes bacterium
TGTGCATCGGGATCGACCCCCACCCCTCCCTGCTCACCTCGTGGGGGCTGCCCACCGACGCAGCAGGGGTCGAGCGGTTCGGCAGGCACCTCGTGGAGGCGCTGGCCGACAAGGTCGCCGCCTTCAAGCCCCAGTCCGCCTTCTTCGAGGCCTACGGCTCGGCAGGGATCGCGTCCCTCGAGCGGGTGCTGGCCGACATCAACCAGACCGACGCACTGAGCATTCTCGACGCCAAGCGCGGGGACATCGGCAGCACGATGACCGCCTACGCCGACGCCTACCTCGCCGACGGCTCCCCCCTGGCAGCGGACGCCCTCACGGTCTCGCCCTACCTCGGGTTCGGCTCGCTGCTGCCCGCTATCGAGGCCGCCCACCGCTACGAGCGCGGCGTCTACGTGCTGGCCAGGACGTCGAACCCCGAGGGTGGCAGCGTCCAGCTGGCGCTCACCGGCAACGGCGACGGTTCGGTGGTGCAGTCGATCATCGACGCCGCAACCGAGGTCAACAGCCAGTCCCGCCAACGGGCGGTCGGGCTGGTGGTCGGGGGCACCCACGCGTCGCTGGGCTGCGACCTCTCCGACTTCAACGGGTCGATCCTCGTGCCGGGGATCGGCTTCCAGGGCGGCCGGATGGAGGACCTCCCAGCCTTGTTCGGCGACGCGGTCGACCAGGTCCTTGCCGTTGTCGGACGCGGGATCATCGCCGCAGGACCGGATCCGGAGGCGCTGCGCGCGAAGGTGGACATGCTCCTCGCCTGACACCGACGGCGGTCTGTCGGCACCTGTCTGGTGAAATCGCGGAGAAACCCCGGCGAACTCCCTTGTACGGCGCTACATTGGCCCCAATAGCCGCCTTTTTCCTCTGCCGGAGAATCCTGTGACCATTCCTCAGCTCACCACCGAGCAACTCGAGGCCGCCCGTGCCGCGGCCACCCAGGCCCGTCGTGCCCGCGCCGAACTCAAGGACAGCGTGCGTACCGGGAAGTTGAGCCTTTCCCAGGCCCTCGAGGCCGCGTCGGGCGACGACATCCTCGCCCACGTGAAGGTGGTGGACCTGCTCAAGTCCCTGCCGCGGGTCGGCGAGAAGCGCGCCGCCGTGGTCATGGAGAAGTTCGACATCGCTCCCAACCGCCGGATCCGTGGGCTCGGCCGTCACCAACTGGCCGGGCTGAGGACGGAGTTCGGTGAGCGGTGACGTCACCGTCATCTCCGGACCCACGGCCGTCGGCAAGGGGTCGGTTGTAGCGGCCCTGCGCGCCCGGTACCCCCAGGTGTGGGTATCGGTCTCGGCCACCACCCGTCCGCCCCGCCCCGGCGAGGTGGACGGGGTCCACTACCACTTCGTCGACGACGCCGAGTTCGACCGGCTGGTCGCGACCGACGGCCTGCTGGAGTGGGCGCTGGTACACCGCGCCGCCCGCTACGGCACGCCGGCGGCGCCCGTCGCGCAGGCGGTGGCCGAGGGGAAGCGGGTGATCCTCGAGATCGACCTGCAGGGTGCCCGGCAGGTCAAACAGAGGCTGCCCGGCGTCAGGTCGATCTTCATCCTGCCGCCGGGACCCGACACCCTTCGGGAGCGGTTGCTGCGGCGCGGAACCGAGACCGAGGCGGAGATGGAGCGCAGGCTGGCCACCGCCGAGGCGGAACTGGCCGCGGCGGGGGAGTTCGACCACACGGTGGTGAACGACGATTTGGGGACAGCGGTGGATCAGTTGGTAGACTTGCTGGGCCTGTGAGGGTAGCTTCGCGCTGCCCGGCACATTTCTCCTTACCAGAAGGCATACCTTTGAGCACCCAGACTCCCGAAGGCATCACCTACCCGCCGATCGACGACCTGCTGACCAAGGTCGACTCCAAGTACCGGCTCGTGCTGTACGCCGCGAAGCGGGCTCGCCAGATCAACGCCTACTACTCCCAGCTCGGCGAGGGCCTGCTGGAGAACGTGGGCCCCCTGGTGGACATCGGGATCCAGGAGAAGCCGCTCTCGATCGCGCTGCGTGAGATCGCCGCCGGCGTCCTGGAGTGCACCGAGATCGACCCGGAGGCCGAAGCGGCCGCCCGGGCCGAGGCCGAGGCCGACCCTGACTTCTCGCTTGACCCCTTCGGCACCGACGACCTGGCCTGACCCGCTGTCATGAGCCGGATCGTGCTCGGCGTCTCGGGCGGCATCGCGGCGTACAAGGCGTGCCTGTTGCTGCGACTGCTCGTCGAGGCCGGCCATGACGTGGTGGTGGTGCCCACCGCCAACGCGCTCGAGTTCGTCGGGCGCACCACCTGGGCGGCACTGTCCGGCCACCCGGTTCACACCGACGTCTTCTCCGACGCCGAGCAGGTGCCCCACGTCCGGCTCGGCCAGCAGGCCGACCTCGTCGTGGTCGCGCCCGCGACCGCCGACCTGATCTCCCGGGCGGCCACCGGGCGGGCCGACGACCTGCTCACGAACGTGCTCCTCACCGCGCACTGCCCGGTGCTGATGGTGCCCGCGATGCACACCGAGATGTGGCTGCACCCCGCCACCCAGGCCAACGTCGCGACCCTCCGCTCCCGCGGCGTGGCCGTGATGGAGCCTGCCACCGGACGTCTGGCCGGCGCCGACTCCGGGCCGGGCAGGATGCCGGAGCCCGATGACATCGAGCAACTGGCGGTGTCGATACTGGCCGACCCGGGAGTGGCCGCGCGGATGGCGGCCCGCGACCTGGCCGGGAAGCGGGTGCTGGTCAGCGCCGGCGGGACCCGTGAGGCCCTCGACCCGGTGCGCTATGTCGGCAACTCCTCCTCGGGACGGATGGGGCTCGCGCTGGCCGGCGCGGCCGCCGCCCGCGGCGCCGAGGTCACGGTAGTCACCGCGAACGTGGCCCTGCCGCTGCCGTCGGGGGTGGACGCCGTTGCGGTGGTCTCGACCGCCGACCTGGCCGCAG
>JAEYUH010000227.1 GCA_023432725.1 Actinomycetes bacterium
TTGAACACCGGACGGTGGTCGAGGAAGGCCACGTGCTGGTCGTCGCGCCAGACCACCTCGGCGGCAACCTCGCCGGCGACCACCCCGCAGACCACGTCGGCCGACGCGCTCACCTGGTCTCCCCCGCCCGCAGCACCGCCTTCGCGCCCTCCATCAGGACGAACACCGCGACCGCGAAGGCCAGCGGCACCAGCCAGCCGAGCCAGCCGATCGGCGCCGAGCCGAACCAGGTGTTGAGCACGGGAAGGTAGGCGAACAGCACCTGCAGCACGACCAGCAACCCGACCACGCCCCAGACCACAGGGTTGCCGACCACCGCCTCCCGGCGCAGGCTCGACTCCCTCAGGAACCGGGAGTTGAACAGGTAGGCGGCCTGCCCGAGCGCCAGCGTGTTGACCGCCCAGGTCTGGGCGACGGCCTGGCCGGCTCCCAGCCCGACGGCCAGCTGGAACGTGGCGAGCGTCGCCGCTGCGATCGCCACCGAGGCGATGGCCAGCCGGGGCAGGTACTTCGCGCTGACCAGCGGGCTGTTCGGCGGGCGCGGCGGACGGAGCATGATGTCGGGCTCGGCGGGTTCGTAGGCCAGCGCGAGCGACAGCGTGACGGCGGTGATCATGTTGACCCACAGGATCTGCACGGGGTCGAGCGGCAGGGCCAGTCCGAACAGCACGGCGACCAGCACCACCAACGATTGCGCGCCATTGGTCGGCAGCAGGAACAGCACCGACTTGTGCAGGTTGTCGTGGATCCGCCTGCCCTCCTCGATGGCGTACTCGATGGTGGCGAAGTTGTCGTCGGCGAGAACGATCTCGGCCGCCTCCTTGGTGGCCTCGGTGCCCTTGATGCCCATCGCGACGCCGACGTCGGCGCGCTTCAACGCCGGGGCGTCGTTCACCCCGTCGCCGGTCATCGCCACTACCTCGCCGTTGGCCTGCAGAGCCTTCACCAGCCGCAGCTTGTGCTGGGGGCTGGTCCTGGCGAAGGTCTCGGTGCGGTCGACGATCACCCGCAGCTCCTCGTCGGTGGCGGCCTCCAGCTCGGCGCCGGTCACCGCCTCCTCCGTGGCCTCGTTGAAGATCCCCATCTCGCGCGAGATCGCGGTCGCCGTCCCGGCGTGGTCGCCGGTGATCATCGTCACCTTGATCCCCGCGGTGTGACAGGTGGCGATCGCGGCGATCGCCTCCGGACGGGGCGGGTCGACGATGCCGGTGACGCCGAGCATCACCAGCCCGGTCAGTGAGTCGTGGTCGAGGGCGTCACCCTCGGCCATCGGACGGCTCGCGGCGGCCAGCACCCGCAGGCCCTGGCTGGACAGCCGGGCGATCTCGTCCTCCCACCACTGCCGATCCAGCGGGGCCTGCCCGGCGGCCGACAGTTCGGTGCTGCTGCGGTCGAGCAGCCGATCCGGGGCGCCCTTGACGAGGATCACCCGGTTCCCCTCCGGTGTCGTGTTGGCGGTGGCCATGTACTTGTGCTCAGAATCGAAGGGCAGCACATCGGTCCGGGGATAGCCGGCGGCGTCGAAGCCTGCCTTGAGGCCGAGGGTGCGCAGCGCGCCTTCCGTGGGTTCGCCGACCAGCGTCCAGCGTCCGTCCTCGCCCCGGCTGACGACGGCGTCGTTGACCACGCTCATCGCGGTCACCACGGCGCGCAGGTCGCCGCGCTCGCGCAGCGTCACCGGCTTCTCGCCGAGCGTGACCGAGCCGGACGGGTCGTAGCCGAGCCCTGCTACCGCGTACTCGCCGGCCCGGGTGACGACAGTCCTCACCGTCATCTCGTTCGTGGTCAGGGTGCCGGTCTTGTCCGAGCAGATCCGGGTGACCGAGCCAAGAGTCTCCACCGCGGGAAGCTTGCGGATGATGGCGTTTCGCCGCGCCATCTGCTGCACCCCGAGGGCCAGCGTGATGGTGACGAGGGCGGGCAGCCCTTCCGGGATCGCCGCCACCGCGAACCCGATGGTGGCCGAGATCAGGTCGCCGGCCGGCATCGAGTGCAACCCCTTGCCGATCGCCACCATGACCACCGCCATGAGCGCGATGACCCCTGCCAGCCCCTTGCCGAAGGCGGCGATCTGGCGGGTCAACGGGGTGTCGAAGGTCTCGATGTCGGACAGCAGGGTGGTGATCCGTCCGATCTCGGCGTCGGCGCCGGTGGCGGTCACCACCCCGACACCCTGGCCGGCCGACACTATCGAGGACGAGAACAGCATCGAGGACCGGTCGCCCACGCCGGTCCCGGCCGGCACCGGGTCGATCGCCTTGGCGGACGGCACCGCCTCCCCGGTCAGCGCGGCCTCCTCGACCCGCAGGTTGCTGGCCTCAACCAGCCGCAGGTCGGCGGGCACGCGGGAGCCGGCGGCGACCCTGACGATGTCACCGGGCACCAGGTCCTCGGCGGGGACCGAGACCCACTCGCCGTCGCGGCGGGCCTGCGCCTGGGCCGACAGCATGCTGCGGATCCCCTCCAGCGCATGCTCGGCGCGGCCCTCCTGGACGTACCCGATCACCGCGTTGATCACCGCGACGGCGAGGATCACCCAAAAGTCGATCCACTCCCCCAGCGCCGCCTTCAGCGCGGCGGCGGCCAGCAGGATGTAGACGAGGATGTCGTCGAAGTGCTTGAGGAACCGCTTCAGGACGCTGTCCCGCGGCGGGTCCGGCAGCCGGTTGGGGCCGTGGTCGGCGAGCCGGCGGCGGGCCTGTTCGCTGGTCAGTCCGGTGGGGGTGGCATCGAGTGCGGCCAGGACGGCGTCCGCGCCCAGCGAGTAGGCGGGAGCGGGGTCGGTGGCGGGCCTGTCGAGGACGGACATCTGACCTCCCGTGGGTCGCGGCCGACGTCGGCCGTTCGTCAGGGAAAAAGCTAGCAGCCGGCCCCCACCGCGAGCCGGGAGGCCACCGACGGCCCGGTAGGGTGGCGCGCGTGAGTGACTTCGATCTCGACCCGACCACCCGTCCCCAGGACGACCTCTTCCGGCACGTGAACGGCCGCTGGCTGGCCACCGCGCAGATCGCCGAGGACAGGTCGGCGGCGGGCGCCTTCATCGACCTGCGGGACGCCGCCGAGGTCGCGATCCGCGACATCGTCACGGGGCTGTCCGGTTCCGAGGCCGGCTCGGAGGCGGCGAAGGTCGAGCACCTGTACGGCTCGTTCATCGACGTCGACAGGGTGAACGCCCGGGGGCTGGAGCCGCTCGCCCCGATCCTCGCCGAGATCGACGCCGTAGCGAGCCTCGACGACCTGCTGAACTACTTCGCCCGCAGCCTGCGCCGCGGCACCGGCGCCCCGTTCTTCCTCGACGTGGACGCCGACCCGGGCGACCCGTCCACCTACGCGCTGTTCCTCGGCCAGGCCGGGATCGGGCTGCCCGACGAGGAGTACTACCGGCTCGAGCAGCACGCCGGCATCCTCACGTCCTACCGCGACCACGTCGACCGGACCCTGATGATGGCCGGGATCAGCGGCAGCGCCTCCGGCGTCGTCCTCGATCTCGAGGCGGCGGTCGCCGGGCTGCACTGGGACAAGGTGCGCACCCGCGACATGGTGGCGATGTACAACCCGACCTCCCTGGCCGACCTGGACGCCACCGGGCTGCCGTGGAGCCGGATCCTGGCCGGCGCCGGCATCAACGTCGACACGGTGATCGTCATGCAGCCGTCCTTCGTGGCGGAGTTGACCGGCCTGCTCACCGAGTCGCGGGTCGAGGACTGGAAGGTCTGGGCACGCTGGGCTGCCGCGTCGAACCTGTCCCCCTACCTGCCCGAGGCGATGGCGCAGGCCAGGTTCGACTTCTACGGCAAGGTGCTACAGGGCACCCCGGTGATGCGGGAGCGGTGGAAGCGCGGCGTCGACCTGGTGGAGCGGTTCCTCGGCGAGGCCGTCGGCAAGCTGTACGTCGAGCAGCACTTCTCCACGGTCGCCAAGGAGCGGATGGACGACCTGGTCGGCCACCTGATCCAGGCCTACCGGAGCTCGATCAGCGGGCTGGAGTGGATGACCGACCAGACCCGCGCCGAAGCGCTCGCCAAGCTGGAGCAGTTCACGCCGAAGATCGGCTACCCCGAGATCTGGAAGGACTACTCGGGGCTCGAGATCCGGCCGGGCGACCTGATCGGCAACGTGCTGCGCGCGTCGGCCTTCGCCTTCGACGACGAGGTCTCCAAGCTCGGCGGCCCGATCCGGCGCCACGAGTGGCTGATGACCCCGCAGACCGTCAACGCCTACTACCACCCGCTGCGCAACGAGATCGTCTTCCCTGCCGCGATCCTGCAGCCGCCGTTCTTCGACGCCGCCGCGGACGACGCGATCAACTTCGGCGCCATCGGTTCGGTGATCGGCCACGAGATCGGCCACGGCTTCGACGACCAGGGTTCGACCTGCGACGGCGAGGGCAGGCTGCGGGACTGGTGGACGGCGGACGACAAGGCCGCCTTCGAAGCCAGGACGGCCAGCCTGGTCGGCCAGTACGACGGGCTCACCCCGGCCCTCGTCCCGGACGCGAAGGTCAACGGCAAGCTCACCCTCGGGGAGAACATCGGCGACCTGGGCGGTGTCGGGATCGCCTACAAGGCCTGGCAGTTGGCCACCGACGGGGTGGAGCCGCCGGCGGTGGACGGCATCTCGGCCACGCAGCGGTTCTTCCTGTCCTACGCCAGGGTCTGGCAGACCAAGCGCCGCGAGGAGGCGGTCCGCCAGCAGGTGGCCACCGACCCGCACTCCCCCGAGGA
>JAEYUH010000297.1 GCA_023432725.1 Actinomycetes bacterium
CTGATCGCCGCCGGCGACTACCAGGCGGCGATGGCCGCCCGCGGCGGCGCCTTCACCGAGATGCGCCAGATCTTCCGGGAACTGGTCGACCCCTCCCCCAGCGCCGGCGTCGACCCGTCCCGGGGCCGGCGGATCGGGATCATCCACGCCGGCGGGCTGGCGCCGGGCATGAACACCGCCGCCCGCGACGCCGTCCGGCTCGGGATCCGGCGCGGCCACACCATGCTCGGGATCCACGACGGCTTCCCCGGGCTGCGCGAGGGCCGGGTCGCCGAACTCGGCTGGGCCGACGTGGAGGGGTGGATCGGCACCGGCGGCGCCGAACTCGGGGTGCGCCGCGTCGTCCCGGGAGTGGCCGACCTCTACCCGATCTCGCGGGTGCTGGAGGAGCACCGGGTCGACGCGCTGCTGGTGATCGGCGGCTGGAACGCCTACCAGGCCGCCCACCTGCTGCACCGGGAGCGGGACCGGTTCCCCGCACTGCGGATCCCGATGGTCTGCGTACCGGCGTCCATCGACAACAACCTGCCCGGCTCGGAGCTGTCGATCGGGGCCGACACCGCGCTCAACGTGATCACCCAGGCGATCGAGCGGCTGAAGGTGTCCGGCGCGGCCGCCAAGCGGGCCTTCGTGGTGGAGACGATGGGCCGCTACTGCGGCTTCCTCGCGCTGCTCAGCGGACTGTCCGGCGGCGCCGAGCGGGTGTACCTGCACGAGGAGGGGATCACCCTCAAGGCGCTGCAGGAGGACGTGGAGTGGCTGCAGCGCTCCTTCGCCACCGGCCGCAAGCTCTTCCTCGCGGTGCGCAACGAGGAGGCGAACTCGCTCTACACCACCGACTTCATGGCCCGGCTGCTGGAGGAGGAGGGCGGCCCGCTGTACGACGTCCGCCAGTCGGTGCTGGGCCACGTCCAGCAGGGCGGTGCGCCGACCCCGGCCGACCGGTTGCTCGCCGCCCGGCTGGTCTCCGGCGCGCTCACCCTGTTGGGCGAGCAGTTCGCCGCCGGCAGTGACGAGGGCCACTATGTCGGTCTGGTGCGCGGCGAGATCCGCCACTCCCCGCTCTCCGGACTGGCCAATGACGTTGACGTCACCTTCCGCCGTCCGCGCGAGCAGTGGTGGCTGGCGCTGCGCCCCGTCCTGGAGGCGGTGTCCAACCCGCCGCAGTGACGTGCGGCACGCGGGGACGGTTCCTCTGTGCCAGAGAACCGTCCCCCTGTGCCGAAGAACCGTCCCCGTGTGCCAGAGAACCGTCCCCGTGTGCGGGAGAACCGTCCCCGTGTGCCGGGGTCAGGCCGAGAAGGTGCTGGTGTCGATCACGTAGCGGTAGCGGACCTGGGAGTTGACCACCTTGTCGTAGGCGTCGCTGATGTCGGCGCCGGCGATCAGCTCGATCTGCGGGGCGAGGCGGTGCCGGGCGCAGAAGTCGAGCATCTCCTGGGTCTCGGCGATGCCGCCGATCTGGGAGCCTGCCAGCACCCGGTTGCCGTTGACCAGGGCGCCCATCCGCAGTTCGACCGGGTGCTCGGGCAGACCCACGTCGGCCATTACGCCGAAGGGTTTGAGGCAGCCCAGCAGGCGCGAGATGTCGACTCCGGCGGAGACTGTGTTGAGGATCATGTCGAAGCTGCCGCGCAGCGACTTCAGCGTTCCCGGCTCGCTGGTGGCGTAGTACTCGGTGGCGCCGAACCGCAGCCCGTCGGCCTCCTTGGCGCGGGACTGGCTGATCACCGCCACCTGCGCGCCCAGCGCCGCCGCGATCTGGACGCCCATGTGCCCCAGCCCGCCGAGGCCGACCACAGCCACGCGCTTCCCGGGCCCTGCGCCCCAGCGCTTCAGTGGCGAGTAGGTGGTGATCCCGGCACACAGCAGCGGTGCCGCGCTGGGCAGGTCGATCGAGTCGGGGATCCGCAGCACGTAGTCCTGGTCGACGGTGATGCAGGTCGAGTAGCCGCCGGCGGTCGGCAGCCCGTCTCGGCCCACCCCGTCGTAGGTCCAGACCGTCCCGCCCGGGCCGGTGCAGAACTGCTCGGTGCCGGACGCGCAGTAGGCGCACTGACCGCACGAGTCCACGAAACAGCCGACGCCGACCCGGTCACCGACGGCGAACTTCGTCACCTCCGAGCCGACCTGGCGCACCACCCCTGCGAGTTCGTGGCCCGGCACCAGCGGGTAGTTGACCGGGCCCCACTCCCCACGCACGGTGTGGATGTCGGAGTGGCAGATGCCGGCGTACGAGACGTCGAACAGGACGTCGGTGGGACCCGGCTCGCGGCGGGCGATGGTGGTCGGCGCGAACCGTCCGGTGGGCGAGTCGATGGCGTAGGCGAGGGCCTGAGGCATGGTTGCTCCTTCGTGTTGCGACCATTGTGGCTGTGACGCCATGGGGACGGTTCCTCAATTCCCGGAAGACCGCACTTCCCGATCAACCGAGGAACCGTCCCCAGTGTCAGTGCTCGGCACTGCGAAGGTAACGATCCCGTCACGGCAGGCGCACCCTCTTGCACTCCTATTGTTCGGAAGGTTTACTAACAAACATGCAGCGCCGCGTCACGAGTTCGCACCGCCATCCCGGCGGTGGCCCCAGGAGCACCCGGCCCGAGGACGGCCGCCGCGCCAACCTGTCGCTCGTCCTGCAGTCGCTCTACGACGAACCGCAGCTCTCCCGGGCCGACCTGGCCCGCCGCACCGGCCTCACCCGGGTCACCATCTCCGACCTTGTCGCCGAACTGATGGCCGAGTCGCTGGTCGCCGAGACCGGAACCACCGCCGACGCCCGGCCCGGCAAGCCGGCCACCATGCTGTCGGTCCGCGACGACACCCGCGACCTGATCGCGCTCGACCTGTCCGCCCCGCAGGCCATCACCGGCGGGGTGTACGACCTGCGCGGCCGCGCGCGGCACAGCGCCGCCCGCGACCTCGGTGCGGCCACCGGCGAAGAGGCGTACGCGGCGGTCGTCGAGCTCGCCACCGAGCTGATCGGGAAGTCGGAGCGCCCCGTCCTCGGGATCGGGGTGGGCACCCCGGGCACCGTCGACCGGCACGGCTCCGTGATCGCCGCGCCGAACCTCGCCTGGTACAACCTGCCGCTGCAGCACCGGCTGACCGCCGACCTCGAACTCCCCGTCCACGTCGAGAACGACGCCAACGTTGCCGTCCTCGCCGAGCGCGCCTTCGCCGACGGCCCCGACAACCTGATCCGCGTCCAGATCTCCCGCGGCCTCGGCGCCGGCCTGTTGATCGCCGGCTCGGTGGTCACCGGCAGCTCGGCGGCCGCGGGCGAGATCGGGCACGTGGTGATCGACTACCAGGGGACGCCGTGCCCGTGCGGCAAGAACGGCTGCCTCGAGACCTGGCTGTCGGTCCCCTCGCTGCGCCGCCGGATCGCCGCCCGTCCGGACGAGCCCGCCGAGGTGCTCGCCGAGGCCGGCCGCCGGCTCGGGATCGCGCTCTCCCCCATCGTGGGCATGCTCGACCTGAACGACATCGTGCTCGGCGGTCCCGCCGAACTGGTGGACGGCCCGCTGCTGGCCGCCGCCCAGCAGGTGGTCACCGACCGCACCCACTCCGACTTCCGTGCCGAGGTCAGGCTCCGCCTGAGCTCGCTGGGAACCGACGCCGTCCTGCTCGGCGCGGTCGCCCTCGTCCGACGTATCCACCTGGGCGTGTCGTGAAGCGGCCCGCCCCCTACCCACAATCCGGCCACCTGGTCCGAACCGAAAGGAAACCCATGAAGAAGAAGCTGGCCGCGGTGGCCCTGCTCGCCGCGTCTGCTCTGGCAGTCAGCGCGTGCGCGGGCGCGCCTGCCGCGAGCCCCACAGCGGCGCCGACCGACTCCGCCGCCCCGACCACTGCCGCTCCGGCCGGCCAGGACATCACCTTCTGGCTGATCGGTGGTGACACCCCGCAGGCCCTGCGCGACTACCTCACCGCCGAGTACTCCAAGCGCACCGGCGGCACCCTCACCATCGAGGAGCAGACCTGGGGCGACATCATCGCCAAGCTGACCACCTCGCTGCCCGACGAGGCCAACACCCCCGACGTCACCGAGATCGGCAACACCCAGGCTCCGACCTTCACCAACGTCGGAGCCTTCGCCGACATCACCGACATGTACGAGGAACTCGGCGGGGCCAAGCTGCTGCAGTCCTTCGTCGAGGTCGGCGCGGTGGACGGGAAGAACTTCACGCTGCCGTACTACTTCGGCTCCCGCTACATGTTCTACCGCAAGGACGTGTGGAAGGAGGCCGGGGTCGACGTCCCGAAGACCCTGGACGAGTTCAACGCCGCGGTGAAGACCATCGCCGAGAAGAACCCGCGCAAGATCAAGGACTTCTCCGGCTTCTTCATCGGCGGCCAGGACTGGCGCAACGGCATCTCGTGGGTCTTCGCCAACGGCGGTGAGCTCGCCAGGAACGAGGGCGGCCAGTGGGTGTCCACCCTGTCCGACCCCAACACGATCAAGGGCCTGACCCAGCTGCAGGAGATCCAGAAGCTGGCCTCCAACGCCCCCTCCACCGCCCGCGACTCGAGCCCGTGGCTCTACATCAACGACTCCGACGTCGTGAAGGACGGCGACGCCGTCGTCGAGGAGACCTCGCTGGCCGCCGCCACGATCATGGCCCCGGGCTGGGCGCACTGGTCGATCGGCGACCTCGTGAAGAACGACGAGGGCAAGGAAGTCCGCGAGTGGAACGACGAGAAGTTCGGCGTCCTCGTGCTCCCGGGCAACGACGGCAAGCCGGCTCCGGTCTTCGCCGGCGGCTCCAACATCGGCATCTCGGCCAAGAGCAAGAACCAGGAGGGTGCCCGCGAGCTGCTGCGGATCATCTTCTCCCCCGAGTACCAGACGATGCTCGGCGAGAACGGTCTCGGCCCCGCCAACTCCGACCAGGTCGCCGCCCTCGGCGACGACCAGTTCGCCACCGCCCTGCGTGAGTCGGCGAGCAACTCCAAGCTGACCCCGGCCGCGCCGGGCTGGGCCGCCGTCGAGGCGTCCCTGAAGCTCGAGGAGTTCTTCGCCGCCGTCGCCGAGGGTGGCGACATCGCCGCCCTGGCCGCGCAGTACGACGCCCAGATCACCCCGCTGCTCAACGCCAAGTGATCTGATTGTCACCACGAGGCCCCGCCCGCGCGCGGGCGGGGCCTCGTGCCCTGCCGGCCCCGTCCGTCCCTGCTCCGCTGCCGCAGAAAGGCAGACCATGACCGCCACGCAGCGCCTGCCCGAGCAGGCCCTGTCCGCCGAGGCTCTCGCCGCCCGGTCAGCGGCGACCCGTGCCCGCCGGCTCGGACGGCTGGCGCCCTACGCCCTGATCATCCCGGCGATCGCGATCCTCGTGTTCTCCCTCGGCTACCCGATGGTCTGGCAACTCGTCACCTCCACCCAGTCCTTCGGCCTGGCCCAGCAATTCGGCCAGCCCCCGGAGTTCGTCGGGCTGGAGAACTACGTGACCGTCTTCACCTCGCCCGAGACGTGGGCAGTGGTGCTGCGCTCGGTCGCGTTCTGCCTTGTCAACGCCGCTGTCACGGTAGTCATCGGCGTGCTGGCGGCGCTGCTGATGAACGCCGTCGGCACCGCCGCCCGGCTCACCCTCCAGATCGCGATGCTGGTCGCCTGGGCGATGCCCGTCGTCGCCGCGATGACGGTGTGGACCTGGCTGTTCGACTGGCGCCGCGGGGTGGTCAACTGGCTGCTCACCGCCGGCGGCCTGGACTACACCAACCACAACTGGCTCGCCGAGCCGCTCAGCTTCTACTTCGTCGCCACGGTGATCGTGGTGTGGATGTCGGTGCCGTTCGTGGCCTTCTCGGTCTACGCCGGACTCACCCAGGTCTCCGAGGACGTGCTGGAGGCCGCGGCCCTCGACGGCGCCTCCGGCAGCCGGCGGTTCTTCCACATCATCATGCCGATGATCCGCCCTGTCCTGATGATCGTGCTGCTGCTGCAGCTGATCTGGGACCTGCGGGTGTTCACCCAGATCCGGATGCTGCAGGACGCGGGCGCCCCGGTCACCACCACCGATCTGCTGGGCACCTATATCTACCGGCTCGGCGTGGCCTCCAGCGACTTCGGGATGGCGTCGGCGCTGTCGGTCTTCGTCCTC
Organism: Actinomycetes bacterium; assembly: GCA_023432725.1. GTDB lineage: Bacteria > Actinomycetota > Actinomycetes > Propionibacteriales > Propionibacteriaceae > Propionicimonas. Next base: position 6,105 of record JAEYUH010000297.1, read on the forward strand.
GTGCTCACCATCGCGATGAGCGCCTTCTACGTCGTCCAGCTGGTGAAGGAGGATTCCTGACATGGCGACCGCCCTCGCCCGTCCGCGTCGCCGGCTCCGTCCCGGCAGGGCAGTGCTCAGCGTGCTCGCGGTCCTGGTCGCCCTGATCTGGGTGTTCCCGGTCTACTGGATGGTGAACTCGTCACTGCTGCCGAACGCCGTGCTGCAGTCGGTGACCCCGCGGTTCCTGCCGTTCGGCGGCTCGCTGGACAATTTCGCCGCCGTCATCTCGGACGGACGCTTCCTGGGCGCCCTGCAGATGAGCCTGGCCATCACCCTGCTCACCGTCGCGGTGGCCCTGCTGTTCGCCTTCCTCGGCGCGCTGGCGATCAGCCGGTTCAAGTTCCGCGGCCGCACCAGCTTCGTGCTGGCGCTGCTGTTCATCCAGATGCTGCCCGCCGAGGGGCTGTTCATCGCCCAGTACAAGCTGATGAGCGGCGTCGGGCTGCTCAACAACGTGATCGGGGTGTCGCTGCTCTACATCGCCGCGGTGATCCCGTTCACGATCTGGATGCTGCGCGGCTTCGTCGCCGGGATTCCCGCCGACCTCGAAGAGGCCGCGATGGTGGACGGCTGCACCCGTCGCCAGGCCTTCTTCCGGGTCACCTTCCCCCTGCTGGCGCCGGGCCTGGTCGCCTCCGGGGTGTACGCCTTCCTGCAGGCCTGGAACGAGTTCACCGTCGCGCTGGTGATCCTGCAGAAGGAGGACGCCATGACGCTGCCGCTGTGGCTGCGCACGTTCATCCTGCAGAGCGCCAACCGGGCCACCGACTGGGGCCAGGTGATGGCCTCCTCGACCCTGGTCGCGATCCCGGTGATCATCTTCTTCCTGCTCGTCCAGGGCAGGCTCACCTCGGGCCTGGTGGCCGGAGCGGTGAAGGGCTGAGCGATGCCGAAGACTCCTGACGCGTTCCTCAGCCTCGGCGTCGACATCGGCGGCACGAAGGCCCACGGGCTGGTGCTGGACGCCACCGACCGGGTGCTGGCCGAGCGGGTCCTGCCCACCGAACCCTCCGACGCCGGGGTGCGGCGCACCGTGCTCGCGGTCGCCGACGCCCTCGCCGACGACCTCGGAATCGCCCCCCGCGACTACTCCTCGATCGGGCTCGGCATCCCCGGCTTCGTCGACCACACCACCGGCGTGGTGGAGACCGCCGTCAACCTCGGCATCACCCGCACTGACCTGCCCGCCCTGTTCGCCGGCGACTTCCCTGCGGTGGTGCGGGTGGAGAACGACGTGAAGGCGACGGCGCTGGGGGCGGGGCTGCTGCTCGGCAAGACCCACCGCGACCTGGTCTACGTCAACCTCGGGACGGGGGTCGCCGCCGCGGCGATCAGTAACGGACGGCTCGTCCGCGGTGCCCGCAACGGGGCCGGCGAGATCGGCCACCTCGCCGTCGACCCCTCCGGCGAGCTGTGCGCCTGCGGGCAGCACGGCTGCCTGGAGACCGTGATCGGCGGCACCCACCTGGCGCGCCGGCTGGCGGCGCTCGGGGTCGACCTCGTCGACCTCGAGCACGACCCACGCCCTGCGGCGGTCGCCGAGCGGGAGCGGATGGTGGCGGCGCTGGCCACCGCCCTCACCCTCGTCGTGGTGGTCTACGACTCGGCGGCGGTGGTGCTGGGCGGCGGGATCCTGCGGGCCACCGGCTGGCTGCGTCCACGGGTCGAGGCGGAACTGCGCCGCCGGGCTGCCGGCTCGCCCTTCCTGGCCGGGCTCGGGGTGGCCGACCGGCTGCGCGAACTGCCCCCCGACGTGCCCGTCGCCGCGGTCGGCGCCGCGGTGGTGGGACGCAAGAAGGAACTCCGCGCCCGCGCCGACAACCTGCTGGTAGGAGGCTGAGATGGGCCACCGGAACGGACGCCGGATCAAGGCGGTGGTGCTCGCGGCCGGCCAGGACGAGGCCACCCGCGACCTGCTGCTGCGCCCGCTGGCCGGCTCGACGGTGATCGAGCAGACCCTGGCCAACATCACCGCCGTGGTGCCCCGGCGGGACGTCATCATCGTGGTCGCCGAGCACGACGCCGCCGTCCGCAACCACCTCGGGGAGGGCTGGACCTATGTGGTCCAGACCGTCCAGGCCGGCACCGGCGATGCGGTGCGGTGCGCCCGCTTCGAACTGGAGGGCTTCGTCGGTGACGTCCTGGTCGCCTACGGCGACACCCCGCTACTGCGGGCCGCCTCGCTGCGCGGCCTGCTGTGGCGGCACAAGCTGAAGGGCGCCCAGTTCTCGCTGCTCACCGCCGTCCTGCCCGACGGCGAGGACTACGGCCGGATCCGGCGCGACGCCGACGGCCGGATCACCGGCATCGTCGACGAGGCCGATCTCTCCGTCGACAGTGAACGCATCACCGAGGTGAACGTCGGCGCGTACGTGGCCGACAACGCGCTGCTCATTCCCGAACTGGACGTGATGGCCGCCGGCGGCGAGCACCGGCTCACCGAACTCGCCCAGCGGCTGATCGCCAGGGGCGGCACGCTGGCCTCCTACGCGATCCTGGATGCCGGCGAGGTGCAGGGCATCAACACCGACGAGGAGTTGCAGGCGGCGGCCGACATCGTCCTGAAGCGGTTGTTCGCACCACAGCACGCGATCGAGACCGGCGAGATCCACTTCGGCACCGGCGGCTGGCGGGCGCTGATCGGCGAGGGCTTCACCATCCACAACGTCCGCCGGCTGTGCCAGGCGCTGGCCAACCAGGTCACCCGCAGCGGCAGGGAGCGGCTCGGGGTGGTGATCGGCGGGGACCGGCGCTTCCTGTCGCGGGAGTCGGTGGTGGCAGCCGCCGAGGTGTTCGCCGGGAACGGCATCCGCGTCCACCTGCTCACCGAGGACGTGCCCACCCCGCTGGTCACCTTCGCCGCGCCCCACCTGGGGACCGCGTACAGCCTGGTGTTCACCGCGTCCCACAACCCGCCGCAGTGGAACGGGCTGAAGGTGTTCCGGTCCGACGGCTCGCTGCCGCTGCAGGACGAGACCGACGCGCTGACCGCGGAGGCGAACGCGCTGAGCCAGGCCGATGTGGTCTCGGTGGGCCTCGACCTGGCGATGGCGGCCGGGCTGGTCGCCGAGGCGGACCTCACCAACCCCTACATCGACGCCATCGAGCAGATCATCGACATCCCGGTGATCCGGCAGGCCGGGCTGCGGGTGGTGGTCGACGCCATGTACGGCACCTCCCAGTTGACGCTGGGGACGATCCTGTCCGACGCACGGGTGCGCACCGAGTTCATCCACGACCGCCACAACCCGCTGTTCGGGGGACGCTCCCCCGCGCCCGACCCGGAGCGGCTGTCGACGCTGATCGATATCGTCCGCAACAGCGGACGGCGGTTCGACCTCGGCATGGCCACCGACGGTGACGCCGACCGGATCGCGATCATCGACGAGCAGGGCCGCTACATCTCGACCAACGACCTGCTGCTGGTCGTCTACTGGTACCTGCACGAGGTGCGCGGCGAGCGGGGCGGGGTGGTGCGCAACCTGGCGACCACGCACCTGCTGGACCGGCTCGCCGAGTCCTTCGGCGAGCAGCACCGGGAGGTGCCGGTCGGGTTCAAGCACATCACCGCGGGGATGGACGCCATCGACGCGGTGCTGGGCGGGGAGAGCTCCGGCGGCCTGACGATCCGTGGCCACATCAAGGGCAAGGACGGCGTCTTCGCCTGCGCTCTCGTCGTGGAGATGCTGGCCCGCACCGGCAAGAGGCTCAGCGAACTGCTGGACACCGTGTACTCCATCACCGGCCGGCTGTACCAGGTCGAGCACGGCGTCCCCGCCACCCCCGACCTGCGGGTCGAGCTGCCGCGCCGGATGGCGACCGCTGCCCCGTCCGAGGTCGCGGGCTACCGGGTCACCCGGGTCGACACCTTCGACGGCATCAAGCTGCACCTGGAGGGCGGCGCCTGGGCGCTGCTGCGGTTCTCCGGCACCGAGCCGGTACTGCGGATGTTCGTCGAGGCCGAGACCCCCCAGAAGGCGAGCCGGCTGATCGCCTGGCTCGAGGACTTCGCCGCCAACCCGGTTCAGGACAACCGTCCCCCTGAGCCGGAGAACCGTCCCCCTGAGCCGGAGAACCGTCCCCCTGAGCCAAGGAGTCCCGCCTGATGCGCTACGGCCATTTCGACGACGACCGGCTCGAGTACGTGATCGACAGGGTCGACGTCCCGGCGTCGTGGATCAACTACCTGGGCGTCGAGAACTGGTGCACGGTGATCAACCAGAACGCCGGCGGCTACAGCTTCTACCGCTCCAGCCAGCAGGGCCGAGTCACCCGGTTCCGCCCCAACGGCGTCCCGCTGGACCGCCCCGGCCACTACCTCTACCTGCGCGACGACGCCGACGGCGACTACTGGTCGGCGTCCTGGCAGCCGGTCGGCAGGCCGCTGGACGAGGCGACCTACCGCACCCGGCACGGCCTGAGCTACTCGGTGTTCGAGTCGGCCTACCGCGGCATCGAGGCCAGCCAGCGGGTATTCGTCCCGCTCGGTGAGGACGCCGAGGTGTGGGACGTCACCCTCACCAACACCGGCGACACCGCGCGCACCCTGTCGCTGTTCGGCTACGTCGAGTTCAGCTTCCACTCGGTGCAGATCGACAACGAGAACTTCCAGATGTCGCTGTACGCCTCCGGCGCCGACTACGCCGACGGCGTGGTCGAGTACGACTTCTACTACGAGCCGTGGACCTACCACTACTTCACCGCGACCCTCGACCCGGTCGGCTTCGACACCCTGCGCGACTCGTTCCTGGGCGCGTACCGCACCGAGACCAACCCGCTGGCCGTCGAGCGCGGCGAGTGCACCGGGTCGCAGGCCACCACCGGCAACCACTGCGGCGCCCTGCACCACCGGGTCACCCTGGCGCCCGGCCAGACCGTCCGGCTGGCCTACGTCCTGGG
>JAEYUH010000304.1 GCA_023432725.1 Actinomycetes bacterium
GTTGAGGGTGAGGGGATAGCTGGCCGGCACGGTCTTCTGCTTCTCCAGCAGGCTTCCGAGAACCCGTTGCTCCTGCTGACTCAACACCGGCAAGGCCATGGCCGACAGCCTAATGGCCGCGCCCGCCGCTGCCGGGTGCGGTCCCGGCGGTTGTGTTCCCGATTTGCGTTGCCCGTACACTCGTGACTTGAGGGGAGTACTTCCCAAGTCGTCTGCGGTCAATCCGGACCTGCGCAGGTCCTCGTAGGCGCGCCCGCCAGGGTGAAGCAGACCTCAGGACGTGAGGTGTACCCCTGTGCAAGGAATCGGCTCCCCCCTGTTGTGGGCGATCAGCATCGCCGCCGTGCTGCTCATGTTCGGCGTGGACTTCCTGCTGACCCGCCGGCCCCATGAAGTCTCCATGCGGGAGGCGATCGGCTGGTCGGCCTTCTACATCGCCCTGCCACTCGCCTTCGGGGTCTGGGTGTGGCAGGCGTTCGGACCCGATCGCGGGATCGAGTTCTACGCCGGCTACCTGGTCGAGAAGTCGCTCAGCGTCGACAACCTGTTCGTGTTCATGCTGCTGATGGCCTCCTTCGCCGTGCCGCGGGAGCTTCAGCAGCGCGTCCTGCTGATCGGGGTCGCGGGGGCGCTCGTGCTGCGCGGCATCTTCATCGCGCTCGGTGCGGTGCTGATCGCGTCCTTCTCCTGGGCGTTCCTGCTGTTCGGCGCCATCCTGCTGGCGACCGCGGTGAAGGTGCTCCGGGACGCGATGAGCCCGGCCAGCCACGAGGTGGAGATCGGCTCGCTGCGGATCGTGCGGCTGGTCCGCAGGTTCTGGCCGGTCACCGACTCCTATCGCGGGACCGCGATGACGGTGGTCGAGGACGGCCGCCGGGCGATCACCCCGCTGGCGCTGGCCACCCTCGCGATCCTCGCCACCGACGTGGTCTTCGCCGTCGATTCCGTCCCGGCGGTGTACGGCATCACCGGCGACCCCTACCTGGTCTTCATCACCAACGCCTTCGCCCTGCTCGGCCTGCGGGCGCTCTACTTCGTGCTGGCCGGCGCGCTCGGCGCGCTGGTCCACCTGGGCTACGGCCTGGCGGCGATCCTCGCCTTCATCGGCGCGAAGCTCGTCCTGCACTGGGCGCACGGGGTGTGGCCGTGGGTGCCGGAGGTGCCCACGCTGTTCTCGCTCGGGGTGATCGTCGGGATCCTCGCGATCGTCACCACCACGAGCCTGCTGTCGAATCGCCGCCAACGCCGACGCGAGCGCGTGCCGGCCGGTCAGTAGGCACCGGGCCTGCGCGGCGCGCTACGGTACCCCCAACCATCGCCAGGGGGCTGCTGTGGACGACGCCGACCGCGACCTGATGCGCACCATCGGGACCTACCTCAAGCACGTCAACGATGTCGTCGGGCGGGAGACCGCCGGCACGTTGACCCCGCTGGGGGAGCGGGTCGGCGACCATCTCGGCGTCGACCCCACCGGTGTGCCGGTGGTGCAGGAGGTGATCGCCGACCACCGCCTGGTCGACGCCGACCTCGTGCTCGACGAGCTTCAGACGCGCCACGGCGGCGAACTGCTCGGCGTCCGCGGCGGTGACTACCGGCTGCACGCCGACACCCCGGAGCTGCTGAGCAACCCGCACACCCGATTCGCCCCCGGCCCGGTCGACTACACCGAGCGTCCCACCGGGCCTGACACCAGCCGCCAGGTCGTCTCGCTGGGGATCCGGTTGCTGAGCTTCGACGGGATGCCGCTGGCCGTCGTGCAGCGGGCAGCCAACGAGCGTGCCGGACGCGAGAACGCGTCGGTCGAGGTGCTGACCGCCGAGCCGGGAGCGGCAGCGGCCTTCCTGGCACGGCTGCGCGAGGAGATGGTGGCGGTCAGCGTGCTGCGCGGGAAGGTGATCGCCTTCGCCTCGCCGGAGATCGGGATGATGCCCCGGGCCACCTTCCTGCGGCGCCCCGAGGTCGCGGCCTCGGACGTGGTGCTGCCCGACGGGGTGCTCGACGAGATCGTCGGGCACGTGCTGGGGATCGGGGCGCACCGGCAGCTGCTGCTGGACCTCGGGCAGCACCTGAAGCGGGGTGTCCTGCTGTACGGAGCGCCGGGCACGGGCAAGACCCTGACCGTGCGCCACCTGATCGGGCGCGCCACCGGGTCGACGGTGGTGGTGCTGCGCGGCGCGAGCCTCGGCTTCGTCCAGCACGCCGCCGCGATCGCCCGCACCTTCCAGCCGTCCATGGTGGTGCTGGAGGACATCGACCTGGTGGCGATGGAACGCGACTACAGCCCGCAGCCGCTGCTGTTCGAGGTGCTGGACGCCCTCGACGGGCTGGACGGCGACGCCGACGTGGCGTTCGTGATGACCACCAACCGGGTGGACGTCCTGGAGCGGGCGCTGGCGGAGCGACCGGGCCGGGTCGACCTGGGGGTGGAGATCCCGCTCCCGGGCCCGGTCGAGCGGGAACGGCTGTTCCAGCTCTACGCCCGCGGGTTGGGGTTCAGCCCTGCGGCGATCCGCGGGGCCGCCGAGCGGACGGCCTCCACCACAGGCTCATTCGCGAAGGAGGTGGTGCGCAGCAGCGTGGTGATAGCTGCCGAGCGCGGCGAGACCCCGCAGGACGCCCACCTCGCCGCGGCGCTGGATGAACTGCTCGCCGCCGGCCGCAGGCTCACCCGCCGGATGCTGGGCGGTGAGCCGGCCGAAGCCGCCGACGACGAGCTCGATCCGGGCTGAGCCGGGTCAGGCGTTCTTGGCGCGGCTGCGGACCTTGGCCCGCTCGTTGGCGTCGAGAACCACCTTGCGGATTCGGACCGTTTTCGGCGTCACCTCGAGGCACTCGTCGCCCCGGCAGAACTCCAGCGACTGCTCAAGGCTCATCAGCCGGGGCGGGATCAGCCGCTCGAGTTCGTCACCGGTGGAGGAGCGGACGTTGGTCAGCTTCTTCTCCTTGGTCGGGTTGACGTCCATGTCTTCCTGGCGGGGGTTCTCCCCGACGATCATGCCCTCGTAGACCTCGTCGCCGGGGGCGACGAAGAGGCTGCCGCGCTCCTGCAGGTTGAACAGGGCATAGCCGGTGACGGTGCCGGTCCGGTCGGCGACCAGGGAGCCGGTCATCCGGGTCTTGATCTCGCCGGCGAAGGGCTCGTAGCCCTCGAAGACGTGGTGCATGATGCCGGTGCCGCGGGTCTCGGTGAGGAACTCGGT
>JAEYUH010000324.1 GCA_023432725.1 Actinomycetes bacterium
TCGCCTGTTCGGGGCTCAGGTAGTAGGCGGTCCCCAGCAGCTGGCCGGTGGAGGTGAGCGACCCGCCGTCCACCGACCGGGCGATCCCGAAGTCGGTCAGCCGGGGGATCGAGCCGGGGGCCATCAGCACGTTGCCCGGCTTGATGTCGCGGTGGATGATCCCCGCCCGGTGCGCGACGTGGAGGGCGGCTGCCAGTTGCCGGACGATGTCGCGCACCAGTCCGGGCGGCAGCGCACCCTCCGCGGCGAGCAACTGGGAGAGGTTCGGGCCGTCGACGAGTTCCATCACCAGGAAGGCGAGCCCGTCGTGCTCGCCGAAGTCATGGATGGTCACCGTGTTCGGATGGGTCAGCTGGGCGGCGAACCGGGCCTCGTCGCGGAACCGCTCGACCAGGGCGAACTCGTCCTGGGTGTGGGGGTGCATGATCTTGACCGCGACCCGGCGTTCCAGCGTGGTGTCGAAGGCGGCCCACACCTGCCCCATCCCCCCGGACGCCACCGGCGCGGTCAATCGATACCGTCCGGACAGCACGAAGTCGGGTTTCAGGCGTTGCATGGTCTCTCCGTCCCGCCAGGATGCTGGCGACCACTGCCCACGCCGACTCCCAAGCCGGCCGCGCACGGACGCGAGGCGACTCGAGTGTACGCGAAATGCCTAGCCGGCCCCGCCTCCCCGGTCATGACCCGGCGGGTTTGTGCCGCGTCACGGTGAGTGCTCCGGTAACCACCCGGCGGGCCAGCGAGCTGCGGGTCTCCGGGTTGGGCAGCCGGACCGGCCACAGCCGGCGGCCGCTGGCGGGCAGTTCGGCCAACTGGCGCAGCCGCCGGTTGAAGCGGGCGAGCATGGGCCCCCGGGCGCGGAGCGGGATCGAGTTCCGCTGGAACAGGATCTGGATGCCCATCATCACGCGGGCGTCGCGCAGCAGGCGCCGGTAGCTGCGCTGCCAGGACTCCCAGCGTCCGTCGTGGTGGAGGTCGAGCCGCAGGATGTCGATGGCGGCCGCGAACGAGAAGACGTTCTTGACCCCGAAGTTGCCGGTGATGCTGTCACCGCGAAGGCAGTAGTGGTAGTACGCCTTCTTGGTGATCGCCACCTTGGAGGCACGCATCAGCAGCCGCGGGGTGGTCGCCAGGTCCTCGTAGTAGATGCTCGGGAACGGCGGGTCGTCGGGGTGGAACAGGTCGCGACTGTAGAACTTGTTCCACGCGAAGGCCGGGAACCTCGTCAGGTGGATCGACAGCTCCGCCGCCTCCGCGCCGGTCATCACCTGCGGACTCGGCAGGAACGGGAACTTCACGCTGAGGCCGAGCGCGTCGAAGCGGAAGCCCGCCACCACGACGTCCGCCCCTGTGGTGCCCGCCAGTTCGACCATGTCCGCGACGAAGTCCGGCTCGACCCAGTCGTCGGCGTCGATCATCGAGACGTAGCTGCCGTGCGCGATGCTCAGCGCGGCGTTGCGGGCAGGCCCGAGGCCGCGGTGCCGCTGGCTGATGGTGTGCACCTCAGGATGTTGCTCCTCGTACCGCCGCATCACCTCGGCCGTGTCGTCGGTCGAGCCGTCGTCGACCACGATGATCTCCAGCGGACGATGGGTCTGGGCAAGCAGCGAGTCGAGACACCGCGGCAGATATGGCGCGACGTTCAGCGCCGGAACGATGACACTCACCAATGGCTTCATAGACCCCTCCGACCGCCCCACCTGACACCAACCTATTACCCGCACGTGCTGCTGCCATGCGCAGCCGGACGCGCGTCCCGGTGGCAACCCTCCGACTGGGGCAACGGGTACGCACGGTGACACGATGCCGGTGGGAGGTGGCCCATGGTCCTGCTCCGGATCGGCCGGCCGGCGGCGAGACTGCTGATCGCCGGTGCCGGGTGCGCGCTCCTGGCCGCAGTGGTGGTCGCCGCCCCCTCGGCCGCGGCGCCCGTCCCCGAGCCGCGCTGGGCGACGCCGGCCGAGCTGGAGAACTTCGTCAGGGCGCGGTACTCCGAGCTGGCCCTGCCGGGGTTGGCGGTGATCGTGCTCGCGGAGGGCAAGGTGTTGTTCGAGGGGGTCTACGGCGAGGCTGCCCCAGGCAGGCAGGTGACGCTCGATACCCCGTTCCGGCTGGGCTCCACGTCCAAGCAGTACACGGGCCTGGCGATCCAGCAGTTGGTCGGGGCCGGTGAGCTCGCGCTCGACACCCCGGTCGCCGCGGTGCTGCCCGAGTTCGGCAGCGCACCCGGCTGGTCGCAGACCACAGTCGCCGACCTGTTGAGCCACCGCAGCGGGATCTCCACCCGCGCCGGACTCGACTTCTTCGGGCCGTTCCCCGCCACCCACACCCTCACCGCCGAGGCCCAGCGGCTGGCGGGCCTCCCGCTGGCCCATCCGGCCGGGCAGGTGCACGAGTACTCCAACGCGAACTACAGCCTGCTGGGTGCGATCATCGAGCGGGTGACGGGTTTGGCCTACCCGGCCGCATTGCGCGACCTGGTGACCGGCCCGCTCGGTCTTGCCGCCACCTCGGCCGACCCCCTCGCCGGGCCGGGCGACGGCGTTGCGGCGGAGTTCTACCCCTGGCTCGGAGCCTGGAACGTGCCCACCCCGGCGCCGCCGCCGGGCGAGGTCGGGGTGCCCAGCGCCTACGTCGCGTCCTCGGCCCGAGATCTCGCCACGGTCCTGCAGGCCCACCTCGCCGCGGCGCCGGGGCTGCCGCCGGAGGTTTTGGCGGCCAGCCGAGAGCCGCTGGGCGCGGTTGACGAGTACTCCGGGTACGCCAGCGGCTGGGTGGTGCGCAGCTTCTGGGAGCTCAGCGACTTCGACCAGGGGTGGGACGATCCGGATCGCCCCAGGCTGTGGGAGCACCACGGCGACACCCAGCGCTCGCAGAGTTACCTGTCGCTCTCGCCGGAGTACGGCCTGGGGGTCGTCGCTCTCACCAACACCGGGCCGGGCACCGACCGGGAGCGCTGGCCGACCTTCATGTACCAGCTGCACCACGCCGTCCTCGGCACCATCGGCAACCCACCGCGGCCCGACCCACTGGTCGCCGTGGCTCCCGCGCTGATGGTGGCCCTGCCGCTGCTGCAGGTCCTCACCCTCGGCTGGCTCGCGTCCGGCAACCTGCGGCGGCGCCCGCGGCCGTGGGTGCCGCTGGCACTCGGCGGGGCGTTGGCCGCGCTGTCGGTCTGGTTCGCGGTGGTCGTGATCCCCGAGCGGACCGGCCAAGCCCTCGTCGACACGATCTGGATGGTCGCCGTCCCCGACCTGGCGATCGCCGTCGCCCTGATGCTGCTGGGCGCGGCCGGCTACCTGGCGCTCGCGACCACGCGGCTGCTGTCCCGCCGCGGGACGGCCTGACGGCGGGGTCAGGCGGCCAGCTCGACCGGCGCGGTGTGCCGGGCCCGCGGCGCTGTCGTGGGGCTGACGTGGTTCCACACGAAGTCCCGCCGAGCCAGGAACAGGCCGAACGCCCTCAGGTAGGCGACCTGCAGGCCGACGTCGTAGACCAGGTCGGGCAGGATGAGCGCGGTGAGCAGCCGGGAGCGCCAGCCCTGGTCCCAGACGGCGAGCAGCCGCTCGACGACGAAGACCCCCATCACCGCCACCCAGAACGGGACTACCACGAAGATGCCGAGCGCGATCGTGATCGCCGTGAGCGCGAACAGCAGCCACAGCACCAGCGTCCCGGTCAGCAGCATCGCCTGCTGACCGAAGTACCGGGCGGTGGTGCGGGTGAACCCGTAGGCACGCAGGTTGTCCAGCATGCCCTTGTACCAGCGCACCCGTTGGCGGTGCAGGTCGCCCCAGGTGGGCATCGTCTCGGTGGTGCAGGACATCGAGCGCGGCGAGGCGAGCACGTACCCGAGTGTGCGCAGCGCCAGCGTCAGTTCGCTGTCCTCGGTGATCGCGTCGCGGTCGTAGCAGTCGCCCGGACGCCCCGGAAGGCTGACCCCGCGCGCCTCGGCCACCGCCTCGAGCGCCG
>JAEYUH010000045.1 GCA_023432725.1 Actinomycetes bacterium
CGGTGGGGTTGGCCAAGCGTTTGAGCGCCAGCCGGGCGGCAGTGGCGCCCATCTCGACCGGGTCGTGGGCGATCACGGAGATCCCGAACACGTCGGCCATGTCGAAGTCGTCGAACCCCACCAGGGCGACCTCGGCGCCCCGCGCCCGCAGCTCGCGGACGGCGCCGACGGTCGCCCGGTTGTTGCCACCGATCAGCGCGGTGGGGGGTTCGGGGGCGTCCAGCAGTTCCCCGACCAGCCGCTCCAGGGGCACCGACGGGTCGTCGGCCGAGCGCACCCAGTCGGAGCCGGCGGGCAGTCCCGCCTCGGCCAGAGCCTGACGGTAGCCGGCCAGCCGCTCGGCCTGGGTGTAGACCGCGGCCGGGTTGCAGACGTAGCCGATCCGGTGGTGACCGAGCTCGATCAGCTGCCGGGTCGCAAGGTAGGCGCCCTCCCGGTTGGCCAGCACCACCGAGTCGGCGAGCAGGTTGCGAGCCGGCCGGTCGATCGCCACGATCGCGGTGCCGAGCCGGCGCTCACCGTCGAGGTAGGAATGGTCATCGCCCAGCGGGACGAACAGCACCGCCTGCACCCGCTGGGTGACAAGGGTGTCGATCACCTGCTGCTCGCGCTGTGCGTCGTCGCTGGAGGCCAGCACCATGGTGAATCCGTGAGCCGCGCACTCCCGCTCGATGCCTGCGGCGACCTGGATGTAGAACTGGTTGGTGAACTCGGCGGTGACGAAGGCGACGGTGCTGCTCACCCCGCCGCGGCGCAGGTCGCGGGCCAGGATGTTGGGACGGAAGTGCAACCGGTCGGCGGCGGCGCGGATCCGTGCGGTGGTTTCGGGGCTGACCGTCGACGGGTCGGCGTAGACCCGTGAGACCGTCTTGGCGCTCACCCCCGCCAGTCTCGCGACATCGGCCAGCGTTGGCCGTGGCTGCACAACCGCCACTTCGACCCTCCTTGTGGCTCGGAGCCTAGCAGCCGATATGTCATCGAGGACACCAAAACCGTCGGCCGAATCGTGTTCAAATCGTGACCTTCGATGTTTGTCCTAGTGAAGGGCGTATAGGAACAGCGAAAGTTGCTTTGCAGACCAATGTCAGCGTTGACATGCCGAGCCCGGCTGCCTAGTGTGCTGAGCGGACCGGGCGGGATCGCCGCAGGGGTGCGCAAGGGAGCGGGAGGATCGCGATGACGTCTGGCCAAACTCCTGCAACATGGGAGGGCCACATGGCAGAGCAGCCGACGGCTGTCCGCACCGACGCCGCGGAAGCCACAGCGCCGAACGCGAGTCCGATCATCCTCGAAATGGTGGGGATCACCAAGGACTTCCCCGGCGTCCGGGCGCTGGACAACGTGACCATGACAGTCGAGCGCGGCGAGATCCACGCGATCTGCGGCGAGAACGGTGCCGGCAAGTCGACCCTGATGAAGGTGCTCTCCGGAGTCCACGCGGCGGGCACCTACGAAGGCCGGATCCTGTACAACGGCGAGGAGGTGCACTTCAACGGCATCCGTTCCTCGGAGCACGTCGGGATCGTCATCATCCACCAGGAGCTCGCCCTGATCCCCGAGATGTCGGTGACGGAGAACATCTTCCTCGGCAACGAGGTCACCAACTTCGGGGTCATCGACTGGGTCGAAGCCGGCCGTCTCGCGTCCGGCCTGCTCGACCGGGTCGGGCTGAAAGTGGACCCGGCCACCCCCATCAAGAACCTCGGTGTCGGACAGCAGCAGCTGGTCGAGATCGCCAAGGCGCTGTCGAAGGACGTCAAGCTCCTGATCCTCGACGAGCCGACCTCGGCTCTCAACGAGGATGACTCGCAGAACCTGCTCAACATCCTTCGGCAGCTCAAGGCGCAGGGCCTCACCTCGATCATGATCTCCCACAAGCTCAACGAGATCGCCGCGATCGCAGACTCGATCACGATCATCCGGGACGGCCGCACCATCGAGTCGCTCCACGTCACCGCCGGCAACGTGAACGAGGACCGGATCATCCGCGGCATGGTCGGTCGGGCGCTGGACTCCCGGTTCCCCGAACGCACCCCCACCATCGGCGACACCTTCTTCGAGGTGCGGGACTGGACGGTTGAGCACCCCCAGATCCCCGGCCGCCTGGTGTGCAACCACTCGAGCTTCTACGTCCGGCGAGGCGAGATCGTCGGGTTCGCCGGACTGATGGGCGCAGGCCGGACGGAGCTGGCCAGGTCGATCTTCGGACGGACCTATGGCACCTACCTCGACGGCCAGATCCTGATCGATGGCGAGCCGGTCACCATCCTGAACGTCTCCGCGGCCATCTCCCACGGCATCGCCTACGTCCCCGAAGACCGCAAGGTGCTCGGCCTCAACCTGCTCGACAACGTCAAGGACACGATCGTCTCCGCGGGCATCAAGCGGATCTCCAAGCGAACCGTGATCGATTCGGAGGCCAAGGACAAGGCCGCCGAGACCTATCGCAAGTCGATGAACATCAAGGCGGCGTCCACCAACGTCAATGTCGGAACGCTGTCGGGAGGCAACCAGCAGAAGGTCGTGCTGGCGAAGTGGATGTTCGCCCAACCCTCGCTGGCCATCCTCGACGAACCCACCCGGGGGATCGACGTCGGCGCGAAGTACGAGATCTACGGGCTGATCAACAAGCTCGCCGACCAGGGCAAGGGCGTGATCATGATCTCGTCGGAGCTGCCGGAGCTGCTCGGCGTCTGCGACCGCATCTACACAGTCTTCGAAGGCCGGATCACGGGCGAGCTGAGTGCCGCGGAGGCCACCCAGGAATCCCTGATGCGCCTGATGACCGACACGGCGAACCAGCCGACTTCCGCCAACGCCGAGAACTAGCAGGGACACGACGATGACCGCAACCAACACCACAGCCGCCGAGCCGGGTCAGCGCGAGCCCGCCGGGAGTTCGTCGCCAGGGGTGCTCGAAGGGCTGAAGCAACTGCTCGGAGGCAACCTGCGCCAGTACGGCATGCTGGGTGCGCTGGTCCTGCTTGCGCTGTTCTTCCATTTCGTCAGCGGCGGCAAGATGCTGACGCCGTCCAATGCCCAGAACATCCTCAACGGCAACTCCTACGTGTTGGTGCTGGCCATCGGCATGCTGTTCGTGATCATCACCGGGCAGATTGACCTCTCCGTCGGCTCGGTGGCCGCTGTGGTGGGGATCTGTACCGCCCTGTCGATCAACTTCTGGGCGTTCCCGTGGTGGCTCGGCATCCTGTTCGGAATGTTCGTCGGCATCCTGATCGGCATGTGGCAGGGCTCCTGGCTGGCCTTTGTCGGCGTCCCGGGGTTCATCACGACGCTGGCCGGCCTGATGCTCTTCCGTGGCCTCTACCAGTACGTCGGCAAGGCCTCGTCCCAGCCCGCACCGAGCGAGATCAGGTTCATCGGTGGCGGCTACCTTCCCGAATGGGGCCCGAACACCACCCTCAACAACTCCACGCTGCTCCTCGGGGTGGTCGCGTTCGCGATCATCGCGTTCATGGACTTCCGCCGCCGGAGCCGCGTCATCAAGTCCGGCGGGACGGCTGCGCCACTGTGGGCGACCATCCTCCGGCTGGCGGTCGTGGGCGTCGCGCTCGGTTACGTCGTGTGGCTGTTCGGCAGTGGACGCCCGGGGACGTCGTTCCCGGTCACCGGCGTGATCCTGGTCGTCCTCGGCCTGATCTACAACTTCATCGCCACCCGCACCACCATCGGTCGTGGCGTGTACGCGGTCGGCGGCAACCGGGCGGCCGCAGCGCTGACCGGCATCAACGTGAAGCGCGTCTACTTCCTCACGATGACGAACATGTCCTTCCTCGCGGCGGTCGCCGGGGTGATGTACTTCGGGCGGTCCACCTCCACCGGCCCCTCCGACGGCGTCGGTTGGGAACTGGACGCCATCGCCGCCGTCTTCATCGGCGGCGCCGCGGTCTCCGGGGGGATCGGCACCGTGACCGGCTCGCTGATCGGCGGCCTGGTGATGGCGGTCCTCAACAACGGCCTGTACCTGTTGGGCGTCGGCTCGGACATGACCCAGATCATCAAGGGCCTTGTCCTGCTGGTCGCCGTCGCCTTCGACCTCTACAGCAAGTCGCAGGGCAAGCCCTCCATCATCGGAGCGATCACCCGCTCCTTCAAGCCGAGAACGGCCGGTGACCTCCAGAGCACTGCCATCCCCACCGGGGACACCGGCAACATCTTCCTGGCGCTCGTCGGTTTCCTGGTCTTCCCCGTCGGCATCGTCTTGTGGGCGATGTGGAACAAGACCCAGCCCAACAACGCCCGGCAGGCCCGCAACGGCGTGATCGCCGCCCTGGTCTTCGGTGCCTTCATCGGCGTGATCCTGATGTTCCAGGCCCTGGCCAGGACCACAGGACTGCTGACCTGATCCCCACCTGTCATCCATCAACCAATCACAAGAGAAGGTAGACACATGTTGAAGATCGCAACCGCGATTCTCGCTCTCGGTGCCTCCGCCACGCTGCTGCTCAGCGGCTGCGCGGGTAGCGAGCGCACCCCGACGACCGCCGCGCCGTCACCGGGTGGCTCGGCCAGCAGCGAGGCTCCCTCCCCGACTGCGCTCCCGGAGGGCATGATCCAGGTCGGAACCGCCTTCGATGCCGGTTCCAAGATCGGCGTCTCGCTGCCCCAGAAGACCTCGGAGAACTGGGTCCTGGCTGAGGGCCTTTTCAACGATCAGCTGAAGGCCGCAGGCTTCGAGCCGGTCGTCCAGTTCGCCAACGGCGGCGCACCCGAGCAGCAGAACCAGATCTCGGCCATGATCGAGCAGGGCGTGAAGGTCCTGGTCGTCGGCGCCGTCGACGGCTCGCAGCTCGGTAGCCAGCTGGAGGCCGCCAAGGCCGCCGGCATCCCGGTCATCGCCTACGACCGTCTGCTGATGAACACCGATGCCGTCGACATGTACATGGCCTACGACAACTTCCAGGTGGGCGTGCTCCAGGGCACCGCGCTGCTGGAGGGGCTGGAGAAGTCCGGCAAGGCGTCCCCGTGGAACATCGAGCTGATCTCCGGCTCGCCCGACGATGCCAACTCCAAGCCGTTCTTCGAGGGTGCGATGAGCATCCTGCAGCCGAAGATCGATGACGGCACCCTCAAGGTCCCCTCCGGCCAGGTCACCCAGCAGCAGACCGGAACCGCCGGCTGGGAAGGCTCCGAGGCGCAGGCCCGGATGGACGCGATCCTCTCCGCCAACTACCAGGGCGATGTCGCGCTCGATGGCATCCTGTCCCCGAACGACAACCTCGCCCGTTCCGCTCTGACGGCCGTCAAGTCCGCCGGCAAGCCGAACCCGGTCATCACCGGCCAGGACTCCGAGGTCGAGTCCGTCAAGCTGGTCAAGGAGGGCGTCCAGTACTCCACCATCGACAAGGACACGAAGACCTTCGTGACCAAGGTCGTCGAGTACCTGGGCAAGATCCAGAAGGGTGAGCCGGTCGAGGTCAACGACACCGAGTCCTACGACAACGGGCTGAAGGTCGTCCCGTCGTACCTGCTGACCCCGGTCATCGTGACCCAGGAGAATGTCTGCACGCAGTACGCGCCGGACACGGCTGCCGGGAAGGCCGCCGCCGAGGTCTGCAAGTAGTCCTCAGCAGTACTCCATCCCACCGGTGGGTGCGCCGCCCGGCGGCGCACCCACCGTCCATGTTCACGCCGGTTCCAGGAAGGGGTTGGACGTCCGATGGCTGTGCTGGCGATCGACTCCGGTCAGACCGCGATCAAGCTGCGCCTGGGTGACCTGACCGTGGAATACCCGGGCGTCAGGACGAACACCGACCTGCTGCCCCAGCTCGCCGACGTCATCAGGCAGACCCTCGCCGAGCGGCCCTGGGGCCCGGTCGAGGTCGCCATCGGGACCACAGGCCTCACCACGGCGGAGGACGACCCGGCCGCGTTGCTGCGGATGGTCGCCCGGCTCGGCGTCCGCCGCGTCCTGCTCGCCCACGACTCGGTGACGTCCTTCCTCGGCGCCATCGGCTTCCGCAGGGGCGTCGTCTGTGCCGCCGGCACCGGCGTGGTCACCCTCGGCGTGGGACGCGACCGGGTCGCCAGGGTGGACGGCTGGGGCAACATCATGGGGGACTCCGGCTCGGGCTACTGGATCGGCAGGGAGGCGCTCGAGGCGGTGATGCGCGCCCACGACGGACGCGGCCCCGCGACCGCGCTCTCCGAGCTGGTGGAGCAGCGCTACCCGCAGTTCGAGGACGCCTACATCGAGCTGCAGACCGACGATGACCGGATCCGGCATGTCGCGGCCTTCGCCCGGGGGGTCGGCGAGCTGGCCGACACCGATGCGGTGGCAGCCGGCATCTGCGTGCGGGCCGGTGAGGAGCTCGCCC
Source organism: Actinomycetes bacterium (assembly GCA_023432725.1). Lineage (GTDB taxonomy): Bacteria > Actinomycetota > Actinomycetes > Propionibacteriales > Propionibacteriaceae > Propionicimonas. The sequence goes on from JAEYUH010000045.1 coordinate 6,339, forward strand.
ACTCCGTCGCGACCGCTATCCACGCCATCGGTGAGGCGGACGACCCGCTGGTCTGCCTGCTGGGCGGGGTGTTCGCGGGCGAGCCGGTGCGCCGCGCGTGCATCGCCGCGCTGCGCCGCCAGTGGCCCGACCTTGAGCCGAGGGCGCCGGAGGGGGACGGGCTGGCGGGCGCCCTCAAGCTCCCGTCCCTGCCGCAGGACCACCCGCTGGCAGAGCGGGTCGCCGTCGCCGGCTGAGCCCGGCAGCCGCGTCAGGAGTAGGCGGCCCGCAGGTTCGAGCCCCCCGAGCGCAGTTGCAGTGCGATCCCTGCTGCGGCCAGCGCCAGGAAGCCGAGGTTCCACAGCAGCCCGTGGGCCAGCAGACCCGGCACCGCTGCCGCGTCGAGTTGGCTCAGGCTCACCGACTCCACCAGCGCGAGCGCGCCCGCCGTGATCGCTGCCGCGCCGACCACCCCGGTGAGGATCACCAGCAGCAGCTTCGGCAGCTTGGTCACGAGCGCGGCGATCACGAGCAGCAAGGCGACCACCCAGGGGGCGGCGATGGCCTGCCACGCCGTCAGCCCGAGGGAACCGGCCAGCAGCTCCCCTGCGGTGTAGCCGAGCCAGCCCACGGCGAGCAGCACGCCCATCACGAAGAAGGCGTAGGCGAGGCAGGCCAGCAGGATGGTGGAGAAGATGGTGGCCCCCCACTTCAGCGCGGTGTTGAAGTCGGGGTCGAGGGAGATGTAGGTGGCGGCCCAACTGCCCAGCTGCCAGCCCGCCGCACCGCCGAGCAGCGCGAAGATCCAGCGCATCGCCGCGAACCCCCGGAAGCACAGCAGCAGCCCGGCGAGGATGGCCCCGATGGCGACCCAGGTATCGATGGTCAACGGGGGCAGCGCAGGCAGCTCCGGCATGAGCCGATGGTAGCCAGCCGGACGGGAAGCCCAAGTGCACGACTCGAACCCTTGGCCAACCTTTATCCGGACGGCTCCCCGCCGTACAGGACGCAGGCGACGTCGACCTCGCCGTCACGCCGCAACCGGACGTCGGTGGGCTCGGCGAAGTCGACCTCGACGCCGGCGGCGGTGGTCTCCAGCCGCGTGACCCCCTGCCACAGGGGATCCTCGGCGGTGTGGCTGCGGATCCTCGCGAAGACCTGGCCGACCTCGGCCGCCGTCCCTGCGGCCGGGCCGACGACAGCGTGCCGCCCGCTGTGGGCCAGCCCTGCCAGGTCGCCGACGATCGCCTGCTCGCGGGCGTAGGTGGCGACCTCGACCCCCGTCCAGTGCTCCTCGACGAGAGCTTTCAGGTCGCGTGGCTCCCAGCCGCACTGGGGCTGCGCTACCGGGCAACGGGGGTGGAAGGAGCACCCGACCGGGGGTCGGGCGGCGTCAGGGATCTCGCCGCGGGGCAGGTCGCGCCCGAAGACGGTGTCGGGATCGATGTCGGGGATGGCGTCCAACAGCGCGCGGGTGTACGGGTGCCGCGGGTGCTCGAAGATCTCCCGCGTGGGACCGAGTTCGACCACCTTGCCCAGGTACATGATGGCGATCCGGTCGCAGAAGAACTTCGCCGTGGCCAGGTCGTGGGTGATGTAGACGTAGGTGAGGCCCAGATCGCGCTTCAGGTCGAGCATCAGCTGGAGGATCTTGGCCCGCACGCTCATGTCGAGCATCGACACCGGCTCGTCGGCGATCAGCACCTCCGGGTCCAGGATGATCGCCCTGGCGATCACCGCCCGCTGCTTCTGGCCGCCGGACAGGTCAGAGGGATACTTGCCGAGGAACTGCTCGGCGGGGGAGAGCCCGACCCGTTCCAGGGCTTGGACCACCCTGGCCCGCAGTTCCTCGCCGCGGGCCCTGCCGTGGATCACCAGCGGGTGGCCGACCGCCGCCTCGATGGTCATCGTCGGGTTCAGCGCGGCGTTGGGGTCCTGGAAGACCATCTGCAGCCGGGTGCGGTAGTGGCGCAGCGCAGCCCCGCGCAGCCGCGCGATGTCGACCGGCTCGCCGCCGTCCTCCGGGTGGTGGCCGATGCTGCCGGCGGTGGCGCCGACGAGGCCGAGCATCGCCCGGCCGAGGGTGGTCTTGCCCGACCCCGACTCGCCGACCAGCCCCAGCACCTCGCCGCGCTGCAGGGTGAGGTTCACCCCGTCCACGGCCTTGACGGTGGCGGTCTGCCTACCGAACAGCCTGGCCAGACCGCTGTTGTGGAGCGCGAAGTGCACCTCGAGGCCGGAGACGTCCAGCACGCTGTCAGGCTTCGTCGGCAACGGCCAGCTCCTCTCGGACAAGGGGGACGCGCTGCGCCGGGATCAGCGTCTCACGCCGGTCTGCCCAGCACGCGACGTCGTCGCTGCCCAACCGGCTGGGGCCGCCGTCTCGCGCGAGCAGCGGCGGCTCGGCGGCGGGGCAGATCGCCATCGCGTCGGGGCAGCGGGGGTGGAAGTGGCAGCCAGAGGGCGGTGCGATCAGGTCGGGAGGCGCGCCGGGGATGGAGTTCAGCCCTTCGGTGGCAAGGGTGATCGTCGAGCGGAGCAGTTCCCTGGTGTAGGGATGCCGGGGGTCGCGGAACACCGTCCGCGCATCGCCGACCTCGACGATCTTGCCGGCGTACATCACCGCCACCCGGTCGCAGGTCTCGGCGATGATGCCGAGGTTGTGGGTGATCAGCAGCAGCGAGGTGTCGAAGTTCTGCCGCAGGTCGTGGAGGATCTTGATGATCTGCGCCTCCACCAGCACGTCGAGGGCCGTCGTGGGTTCGTCGGCGACCACGAAGGCCGGACGCAGCACCAGCGCGAGCGCGATCATCAGCCGCTGCCGCATGCCGCCGGAGAACTCGTGCGGGTACGCCTTCCAGCGCGAGGGCGGGATGCCGATCAGGCGCAGCACCTCCAGCGAGCGGGCCTCGATCTCGGTCGCCTTCATCCGGGGGTGGTGGGCGCGCAGGGTCTCGATGAAGTGCTCGCTGATCCGCATCAGCGGGTTCAGCCGGGTCAGCGGCTCCTGGAAGATCATCCCCAGGTCGGTGCCCCGGTGTGCGAACCGCTCCTTCGGCGACATCGCTACCAGGTCGGCGCCCTTGTAGAGCAGGTTGCCGTCCATCTTCGCCCCCGCCGGGAGCAGGCCCAGCAGGGCGCGCCCGAGGGTCGACTTGCCGCAGCCGGACTCGCCGACCAGGCCGAGGATCTCTCCGGGCTGGACCGAGAACGAGACCCCGTCCACCGCCTTCACCGGACCCCGCGGGGTGCCGTACCAGACCCGCAGCCCGGTGGCGTCGATCACGGGAAGGCTCATCGGGGGTCCTCCTGGGTGGCCTCGGGCGCCCAGTCCGCGACGGGCTCGACGCTGACCGGGACGGGGACGCCGGACTCACCGGTGGCCGCGGTGCGCGGCGGCAGCGTGACGGGGGCGAACCGGCGCTTGCGCAGGGTCGGGTTGATGGTTTCGTTGAGCCCCTCGCCGACGAGGGTGAGGCCCGCCACCAGCAGCACGATCGCCAGGCCGGGGAACATGCCCGTCCACCAGATGCCGGAGGCGGCGTCGTCCATCGCCCGGGAGAGGTCGAAGCCCCACTCGGCGGCCTCGTTGGGCTGGATGCCGAGACCGAGGAAGCCCAGCGCAGCCAGCGTGGAGATCGCATCCGCGGCGTTGATGGTGCCGATCACCGGGACCGACTGGATCACGTTGCTGAACAGGTAGCGGCCCATGATCGTGGTGTTGGACGCCCCGATCGCCCGCGCCGCCTCGACGTAGGTGGCCTCGCGGGCGCTCACCGTGGTGTTGCGCACCACCCGGAAGTACTGCGGGATGTAGATCACCGTCAGCGAGAGCGCCGCGGCCACCACGCCCGAGCCGAGCGACCCGCGCAGCAGGAACGAGAACACGATCGCCAGCAGCAGCGACGGGAAGGCGTACAGCGCGTCCATCACGAACACCAGGACGCGGTCCAGGGTGCCGCCGACATAGCCGGAGATCAGCCCCAGCAGCACGCCGGCCACCCCGGACAGCAGGATCGACAGCAGCACCACCGACAGCGCCGTCCTCGCGCCCCAGACGACCCGGGAGAAGACGTCGTAGAACAGGTCGTTGACGCCGAACAGGTGCTGCCCGCCGGGGGGTGCGAACTTGACGAACTTCACACCGTCGGCGGCGGTGGTCTGGTTGTAGCTGAACGGGGCGATCCAGTCGGCGAACAGCGCGAACACCACGAACATGCCCACGATCAGCAGGCCGGTGACCAGCAGCCAGCGGGCCATCCCCGTGGTGGCCCGGAACGGGGCGAGGAGGACTCTCACTGGTACCTCACCCTCGGGTCGATCAGGGCGTTGATGACGTCCACCGTGACCGACATCACCACCACGACGAGTGCGAAGAAGGTGATGATGCCCTGCACGGCGATGTAGTCGCGGACGTTGATGTACTCGACCAGGCGCAGGCCGAGGCCCGGCCAGTTGAACGTGGTCTCGGTGAGCACGGCACCACCCAGCAGCATCGCCGCCTGCAACCCGATCACCGTCACCACAGGGACCAGGGCGTTGCGGAAGGCGTGCCTGCGCACGACGAGGGACTCGGGGATGCCGCGGGCGCGGGCTGCCTCCACGTAGTCGGCCTGCAGGGTCTGCAGCAGGTTCACCCGGACCAGCCGGATGAACACGCCGCTGATCAGCAGCCCGAGGGTCACACACGGCAGGACGTGGTGGAGGAGGATGTCGACGACGGCCGCGGTGTTGCCCTGCAGCAGGGCGTCGAACAGCAGGATGTGGGTTATCGGTTCGGCAGAGACTGTGAACATCACCCGTGGGGAGGCGATCCCCGAGGTGGGCAGGCCGAGCGGACGCGCCACCCACATCTGCATCAGCAGCCCGACGAAGAAGATCGGGGCGGCGTAACTGACGATCCCGAAGATCCGGATCACCACGTCGGGGACCGAGTCGCGCATCCGACCGGCCAGCCGTCCCAGCGGCAGGCCGAGGCCGAGGGCGATCAGGAAGGCGCCGAGGGTGAGGGTCAAGGTGGCGCCGCCGTTGTCGCGGACGATCTCGAGGATGGGGCGGTTGTCGGAGATCGTCTCGCCGAAGTTGAGGGTCGCCACCTGGCCGAGGTACTCGAAGAACTGGACGACGAGCGGCCGGTCGAGGCCGAGTTGCGCGCGGCGGGCGTCGATGGCCTCCTGCGGCAGTCGGTCACCGACGGTGGCGGTGACCGGGTCGCCGGGTGCTACCCGCAGCAGGAAGAAGACGAGGGTCAGCAGCACCAGCAGCATGGGGATCACCAGCAGCACCCGCTGAAGGATGTAGCGGGGCAGCGAGCCGGCGCGCATCGTTGGCAACTCCTCGGGTCTGCGGGTCCGGCCGTTGGCTGGCGGGTCGGCCCGGTTCGACCGCCGGTGGGCGGCCGGGTCGGGGCCGGTGGGGGACAGGGCGGCGCCCCGTCCCCCACCGGTGGGGCACTACTTGGAGATGCTCCACATCCGGAAGATGTAGGTGGCGTCGAGGGTCTCGGCGACCCCCTTCACCTCCGGGAGCGCGACGGCGACGTTCTTGCCGTTCCAGGACGGGATCAGCGGGACGTCGTTGGCGACGATGTCCTGCAGCTGGCCGAGGATCGCCTCACGGGCGGCCGCGTCGGTCTCGCCCTGCTGCTTCACCACCAGCTCGTTGACCTCGGGGTTGGAGTAACCGTTCTGGAAGAACCCGCCGTCCACGATGAAGGGCGCCAGGTAGTTGTCGGCGTCCAGGAAGTCGGGGTACCAGCCCAGCTGGAAGAGGTCGTACGCACCCTCCTTGTACAGGCTCTGGTACTCCGACCACTCGGCGCTCTCGATCTTCACCGTGAAGAGCCCGGAGTTGTTCAGCTGCTCGGCGATCATGTTGGCCTCGTCCACGGCGTTGGGGCCGTAGCGCGTCGGGGTGTACCCGATGGTGAGGTCGACCGGGATCGAGATGCCGGCGTCGTCCAGGATCTTCTTGGCGTTGTCAGGGTTCGGCGCCTCGCCCCACTTGGTCTGGAAGGACGGGGTGTGGCCACCGAAGCCGGGCGGCACGATCGACCATGCCGGGTTGACCTGGTCGTCGTAGACGTCGCGTGCGATGGCGGCGCGGTCGATCAGGTTCGCCACCGCCTGGCGGACGGCGAGCTTGCCCGTGGCCTCGTTCTTGGTCTGGGCGACCCAGTAGCGGAACTCGGCGCCCTCGCCGTCGACCACGCTGACCGCGCTGTTGGTGCGCAGGCTGGTGAGGTCGGTGGGGCTGAGCGTGCGCCATGCCACGTCGACGCCCTTGCTCTCAATGGCCTGCCGCAGCGGGGAGGCGTCGGCGAAGTACTGGATGAAGACCCGGTCGGACTGCGGGGTGCGCTTGCCGGCGTAGTTCGGGTTGGCGCTCAGCGCGGCCTGCTGGTCCTTGGTGAAGGAGTCGAGCTGGAGCGGGCCGGAGCCGACCACCTGGTCGTCGGGCAGCAGGGCGTCGGCAGGGAAGGTCTCCTCGTCGACGATGGACGCCACGGCCCCGGAGATCACGCTGAGGAAGGTGAGGTCGGGGTTGTTCAGGTGGAAGACGACGGTCAGGTCGTCGGGGGTCTCGATGGCGCCTGCCTTCAGCTTCGGCGCTTCGGCGCCGTCGGAGAGGTTGGCCAGCAGGATGGACGCGCCGTTGGGGTCGTTGATGGCGATGTTGCGCTCGAAGGAGAACTTCACGTCCGACGAGGTGAGCGCGTTGCCGTTGGAGAACTTGTTGTCGGGGCGCAGCTTGCAGGTGATGGTCTGCGCGTCGTCGTACTCGCAGCTCTCTGCGGCGTCCCCGACGGGGGTGCTCTCCCCGCCCGGCACGGCCACGAGCTGTTCGAAGATGCTGTACTGCAGGTTCCAGGAGCCGATGTCGTAGGCGCCGGCCGGGTCGATGGCGGTGATCTTGTCGGTGGTTCCGAGGATCCATTCGCCGCCGCCGGCCGGGGCCTCGGAAGTCGGCGATCCGCTGGCGCTACCGCCCAGCGACGGCGCCGGTGCGCCGGAGCAGGCGGCCAGGCCGAGCAGGGCGATGGCGCCCAGCACGGCGAGACCTGTGCGTTGAGTGATTCGCATGTGTCCCCTTGATGTCGTCGCGGCCAACGGTCGCGAAGCGGGTCTTGATCGGCAGATTCAACGCCGGTTGTATTACGACTGGGTTACGTTCCCACGCTGCGCATGAATCGATACCGAATCGTGTCCTAACCGGACGCCGCGCGCTGCCCTGAGACCTCTTGTCTCGCCATCTGGGCGAACGGGCTCGTTCGTGCGGGGGCTCGCGGACACCTGTTCGCGAGCCGGTCGGATGGCTGAACGGACTGCCGGAATCGGCGAGATGCGGTGGGCCTGCGCGGCGGTCGGCCGACAATGGGGGCATGGCCAGAACCCAGAGCGCTGCTATCAACCTTCGGCTCGCCCAGGTGGGCATCCCCCTCACCGACGGGTTCGAGGACTCCGAGAGCGCCCGCCTGGTCGCGCCGATCCTCGCCCGGCAGCGGGAACTCAGCCGGCGGCTGTCGGACCGGCTGTGCGCGGCGGACCAGCGGATCCAGAACTTCCTCGACGACTACCTGGCCGACACGGGAGTGACCCCGAGCCTGCCGCGCCGGACCTTCGTCCTGGACGAGCCGGGGCTGGCCCGCGAGCTGTCGCTGCCGTTCGACGGCGACACCTTCAGCTCGCCGCTGCTGAGCAGCTACCGGCTGGTCAACGGGGTGCTGCACAACCCGGCCAAGGACCGGCGCACCACGGCCGGGGTGTTCCACATCGCCGAGGGCGGCCTGCCGATCCCGGCCGACAAGATCGCCGTGCCCAAGGCCGCCTTCGCCCGGATGCTCGAGCGGGCCTTCGACCCGCCCCAGGTCGACAAGATGCTGCCGTACACCGCGAACCAGCCCGAGCCTGCGGCGTGCTTCGTCTCGCTGCTGCTGCGTCCGCTGGTCGCGCCCGAGGTCCCCGGCAGCGTGCCCGAGAAGCGGCTCGAGGTGCGCTTCATCGTCCCGGGCGGCCTGGTGGCGAACCTTGACTTCGTGGAGGGGATCTTCGGCAACGGCGGCGACCCGTACCTGCCCGAGAACGACGCCTCGCTGGCCCCGGAGACCTGGACCGGGCACACCGGGCTGGTGGTGCTCGCCCCGCACCTGACCGGGGTGACCAAGAAGGAGCTCGGCCTGCCGCACATCTCGCAGGCCACCGAGCGGCAGGTGCGCGACGGTGTGGCGTGGGAGCAGGAGGACGAGCCCTACAACGACGGGCAGGCCTTCAAGCTGGTGGCCCGCGACGCCCGGGGCGTGATCGTCACGATCATCGCCGACAACTACTTCGGGTACTGCAAGAAGGAGGTCAAGTCCCAGATCTCCTACTCGGCCAACCTCTTCGGCAACGCCGAGGAGGAGCACGCCGGCGGGGCGCTGGTCTACCCCTCGTACAACCTCGGCCAGGAGTACAGGGAGGACTCCTGCGGCCCGGAGTACACCCTCGCGGAGGTGCTGGCGCGGGACCCCGAGCGGTTCGAGCCGCAGCCCGAGGGGCACGCCCTCGACCGTGAGCAGTCCCACATCGTGCTGGTTCCCGCGAACT
>JAEYUH010000107.1 GCA_023432725.1 Actinomycetes bacterium
CGTAGTCGCGGTCGATGGTGGCGGCGATCTCCGCCAGGCGGCCGTCGATGTCGGCGCGGGTGTAGAGGACGCTGGTCAGGTCCCCGGTGATGTCGCTGGCTTCCACGTGGCCAAACCCTACCCCCCGGGCGGCACCGGTGCTCGACCGATCGGCCGTCTGGGCGGGAGCAGACCCTGCCCGCCCGGCGTCTCGAGCGGTGGGGGCCCTCAGCTGCCCGCCGGCAGGCAGGCCAGCCGGCCGTCGCCGCGGGCCACTCGCACCCCCGGCAGATCCAGCGGACCCTGGCCGTGCCAGTCGGTGACCAGCGCCGCCACCGCTGCCAGGTGGCCGGCGGACAGGTCACGGGCGCCCGAGTCGGCCAGCCAGTCGCGCAACACCCTGTGGCGCAGCGCGGCCGGCAGCCCCGCCAGCCAGTCCGCGTCCAGCAGGTCACCGGGGTGGGCGGCCCGCTCCTGCGCGGCCAGCAGGTCAAGCAGGTCGACGTCGGCCCGTGCCAGCTCGGCGGTCCTGGCCAGCGCCTCGGTGATACCCGGCCCGAGCTCGGCCTCCAGCACCGGAAGGACCGTGTAGCGCACCCTGCTGCGCGCGAACCTCGGAGCCTCGTTGTGCGGGTCCTGCCACGGCTGGAGCCCGAGTTCGGCACAGGCCCGCAGGGTGGTCTCGCGCCGCAACCGCAGCAGCGGGCGGACGAACCTGCCGCGCGCGGCAGGCATGCCGGCAAGGGAGCGGGGCCCCGAGCCGCGGGCCAGCCCGAGCAGGACGGTCTCGGCCTGGTCGTCCAGGGTGTGGCCCAGCAGCACCTGCTCGTCGGGCCCGGTCCCGGCCTCGAGCGCTTCGTACCGCGCCCGCCTGGCTGCCGCCTCGAGTCCCTCGCCCTGATCGGTCACCGTGACCGGGATGACGGTGGCGGGCAGGCCGAGCCCGTCGAGCTGCCCGACCACCGCTGCGGCGATCCCGTCCGAGCCCTCCTGGAGGCGGTGGTCGACCACTATCGCGCGGACGCTCAGCCCGCGCCGGCGTGCCACCACTGCGGCCGCCGCGGCCAGCGCCAGGGAGTCGGCCCCGCCCGAGCAGGCCACCACCAGCGGACCCGTGGCTACCCGCTCCACAGCCTGGACCACAGCCAGGGAGGCGGGTCCGAGGGCGCGTCGCGCCATCGCTCAGCGCATCACCCGGTGCAGCCACTGCCCCGGGTCGTGGATCTCGGCCAGCGTCGGCAGCAGCGGTGCCTCACTGAACGCGAGGTTCAAGGTGTCGAGCCCTGCCTGGTCGAGCACCGCCTGGCAGAACTTCGCACCGTCGCGGTACTGGGCGCGCTTGAGGTCGGCGCCGAGGAACTTGCCGACCACCGCCGACCAGCCACCCCTGTCACGATGCGACTCGAAGGCGCGCCGGATCACCGGCAGGGTCGGGACCACAGCGGTGCCGACCCTGTCCATCATCACGTCGGCGTGTCCCTCCACCAGCGACATGATCGCTGTCAGCTGGTCGAAGGTGTCCTTCTGGGCCGGGGTGATCACCAGGTCGGCCAGGGTGCGCGGTGGGTCACCGGCCCGCCACTGCTGCAGCGGCTCGGCGGCGTTGAGCAGCTCGGTCATCAGCCCGAGCAGGTGACCGCGCAGCCATGGCGCCTGACCGAACTGGAACCTGTGGGTCTCCTCGTGCAGGCACACCCACAGCCTGAAGTCGGTGGGGTTGACGCCCAGCCTCGTCTCGATCGCCACCACGTTGGGAGCCACCAGCAGCAGCCGGTTCGGCTGCCCGAAGGGGTCGAACTGGCCGAGGATCCGGCTCGAGATCACGGCGAAGGCGCCGCCCGCCTGCAGGCCGATGGCGGCGCCGCGAACCGCGTCCACCGGGTTGTCGGTGCTGGTCGGGGCCCCCAGTTCGGTGAGCAGCGCCCGCGCGGAACCCACCATGGCGGACACCCAGCTGGCCCGGTCGACGACGAGGGTGTCGGCCGGCGCGGGGGTCGACATCCCTGAGACCTCCGCTACGTGGCCCGAGGCCCGCTCGGCTGCCGCCCGCAGCGCGTCCACGACGGCAGCGATCCGGCCGGGGCTGAGCTCGGGGCCGGGGTACACCGCCTTCCGTCCGACGCTCGCGGCACGTTCCCAGTCGATGTACGGCAGCTTCTCCATGGGCCCACTCTACGAGGGGTGGCCACGCCGCCGATCGCGTCCGGGGCAGCCCTGCTCAGGCGGCAGCCCGGCAGCCGCAGCGGGCGATCACGCTGGCCGTCCGGTCCAGCCAGTTGTACGCGGTGTCACGGTTGACCGCCTGGTTGGCCATCAGCGCGAAGGTCAGCGTGGCCCCGTCCTTCGTGGTGACGTACCCGGCGAGGCTGGCCACCCCCAGCAGGGTGCCGGTCTTGGCGTGGACCACCTTGCGGCCCGCCTTCTCCGCCTTGTCGTCGAAGCGCTCCTTGAGAGTGCCGTTCACGCCCGCCACGGGCAGTCCGTTCGCCACCGCCGCGAGCCTGGGCGTGGTCAGGGTGTAGGCGAGCGCCCGGGCGAGGACGGACGGACGCAGCCGGGACTTGCCGGACAGGCCCGAGCCGTCGTCGATCACCAGGCCGTCCGCCCACAGGTCGTGGCGCTTCAGCCAGGCGGTCACGGCGGCCGAGCCGGCCTTGAAGCTGCCGTTGCCCCCGGTGTGGACGGCGACCTGCCGGGACAGCACCTCGGCGACGAAGTTGTCGCTGTTGCGCAGCATGTGCCCCACGATCAGCGACAGCGGGGCCGACCTCACCTCCGCCACCACCGCTGCGGCGGCGGCTGCCTGCTCCGGCTTCACCGCGGTGACCTTGATGCCGCCCGCCTTGAGCCGGGCGGCGAAGGCCTGGGCGGCGGTCCGTGCCGGGTCGGGATGCACCGACCACTGCCCGTCGCGGGCGCCGTTCATGGTCAGCGCCGCGACCCGAGCCGTGTACGGCTTCCAGGTCGGCTTCCAGGAGGGGTGCCAGACCGGGCCGGCAAACCGGGTGTCGTCGTACCCGAGCCGGACCGTCGTGGTGCCGGCCTGCTTCAGCGCGGCCACGGTCTGGTCGGCGAGTCCCTCCAGGGAGGCGAGCCGCGACCGCGAGGTGGACTGCTTGTTGGTCAGCATCGGGTCGCCGCCGCCGACCAGCACGAGCCGGCCCGGCTTCGCCGCGACGACCCGGGTCGCGAAGGTGGATTCCTCCCCGAGCGTGTCGACCACCGCCAGCGCGGTCATCACCTTCATCGTGGAGGCCGGCACGAGCGGCTCGTCGCCCCTTGTCGCCAGGGTGCGGCCGGTCGCGGGGTCGACCACCACCAGCCCGGTGGCCTTGATCCCCGAGCGGGGGACCGCCGCCAGGTCGCGGCCCAGCAGCTTGCCGTCCGGGATCGGCGGCGGCGCCAGGGTGGGCGAGGCGGACGGGTCGGCGCCGGCGGACGCGCCCGGCCGGGCACCGTCCAGGGCCGAGGGTGACGTGGTGGTGACGGGAGGGACTGTGGAGCACCCGGCGAGCACGGCCGCGGCCAGCGCCGCAGCGAGGACACGCTGGCTGTGCGTCCGTCCCACCACCTGCTCCTCCTCGTTTGCGGCGCCGGGCGATAGGCTCGACTCGCGCGCCATTCCATGATGACAGAGAGGCCGAGGTGACCCGGATGGACCAGCCCTCCTTCGCACGCCCCAAGATGCAGCCGCACCTGCACTTCGATGTCACCATCGAGATCCCGAAGGGAACCAAGAACAAGTACGAGATGGATCACCACACCGGCCGGATCCGGCTGGACCGGACGCTGTTCACCTCGACGCAGTATCCCAACGACTACGGCTTCATCGAGGGCACCCTCGGCCAGGACGGCGATCCGCTGGACGCGATGGTGCTGGTGC
>JAEYUH010000207.1 GCA_023432725.1 Actinomycetes bacterium
CATGGAACCCAGCGTGCTGTTCATCGGGGGCACAGGGACTATCAGCGCGGCCTGCGTGCGGGAGGCCGTCGGCCTGGGTTACCGCGTGAGCGTGCTGAACCGAGGACGCAGCGCGGCCCTGCGTCCGCTGCCGGACGGCGTGGAGGAACTGCGCGCCGACCTCGACGACACCGGCGCGGTGGCGAGCGCGCTCGCCGGGCGCGCCTTCGACGCGGTGGCCGACTTCATGAGCTTCACCACCGACCGTCTCAGATTCAACCTCGACCTGCTGGCCGGACGGGTGGGGCAGTACCTGTTCACGTCGTCGGCCTCGGTCTACGCCAAGCCGGTCGGGTCGCTGCCGATCCGGGAGTCGTCGCCAGTCCGCAACCCGTTCTGGCAGTACTCCCGCGACAAGATCGCGTGCGAGGAGCTCCTCACCGCGCGGTACCGCGCCGACGGCTACCCGGTCACCATCGTGCGCCCGTCCCACACCTACGACCGCTTCAGGGTGCCGCTGGACGGGGGCTGGCAGCAGCTGGCGAGGGCGCGGGAAGGCAGGCCGATCGTGGTCCACGGCGACGGCACCAGCCTGTGGACGCTCACCCACGCCTCCGACTTCGCCTACAGCTACGCCGGGCTGCTGGCCCGTCCGGCAGCGATCGGGGAGACGTACCACATCACCGGTGACGAGGTACTCACCTGGGACGCGATCGCCCGGCAGCTCGCCACGGCGGCAGGGGTGCCCGATGTCGAACTGGTGCACGTGGCCAGCGAGACGATAGCCCGGGTCCTCCCCGCGCTCGGGCCCGGACTGCTCGGCGACAAGGCCCACTCGGTGGTCTTCGACAACACCAAGGTGCGGGAGCTGCGGCCGGGCTTCGCCCAGCGCATCCCGTTCGCCACCGGCGCGCGCGAGATCGTCGCGAGCTTCGACGCCGATCCCGACCTGCGCACCGCCGATCCCGACCTGGACGCCGGCCTGGACGAGCTCACCCGGATCGCCCGCGGCTGACCGCGCTGCTCACCGGCGGACGGTGACGCTCCCCCGCTGGTCGGCGAGGTCGTGGGCGACGACCAGCCGGTACTCCCCCGCCGGGGTGGTCCAGGCGCCGGCCGCGGCGTCCCAGACCTGGAAGGCCCGCGCCGGCACGTCGACGGAGGCGGTCACGGTCTGCCCGGGTGCCGCCTTCACGCCGGTGAAGCCCGCCAGCCAGCGCACCGGGCGGACGGGGCCCGCGTCGGGGCCGGCCAGGTAGACCTGCACCGTCTCGCGCCCTGCCCGCGGGCCTGTGTTGGTGACCTCCACCTCGACCCGGACGTCGTCGGCGTCGACGGCGACCCGCGGGCTGCCGTAGGACCAGGTGGTCCAGCCGAGCCCGAAGCCGAACGGACGGGCAGGGGTGCGGCCGGCGCGCAACCAGCCGCGGTACCCGACGTCGATCCCCTCGGCGTAGTCGACCACCAGGTCCTCACCGACAGGGATGGCGTCCGGCACCGGGACGTCCGCATAGCTGGCGGGCAGCGTCCAGGGCAGCCGTCCGGTCGGCTCGGTGACCCCGGAGAGCACGTCCGCGACCCCGCGCAACCCCTCCTGGCCGCCGAACCAGCCCCACAGCACGGTGCGCGCCCGCGGCAGCCAGGGCAGCACCACCGGGGCCCCGGCGTTCACCACGATGACCGCGTCCGGGCGGGCGTCCAGCACCGCCTCGACGAGGTCGTTCTGGCGCCCCGGGAGGTCGAGGTCCGGACGGTCGAAGCCCTCCGACTCGACCTGGTCGTTGGTGCCGACCACCACCACCGCCAGGTCGGCGGCGGTGGCCGCGGCCACTGCCTCGGCGAGCAGTTCGTCGGGGGTGGGCTCGGGCGGCAGGTGGTGGACCACAGCCCTGGCGAAGGTGTCCCACTCGGTGTCGCGGAACAGCTGCGCCTCCGCCACGAGGTGGGCGACACCCGGACCGGCGACGGTGGTTCCGTGGAACGCGGGGGCGTGGTGCAGGGTCCGCAGCAGCACCTCACCGCCGGTCAGCTCTGTGTCGTCCGCCCACACCTGCTCGTCGTTGAGCCACACCCGGTGGGCCCCGGGGGTCCCGAACCCGATCCAGTGCTCCCCCTCCTCGTCGAGGACGAGGTCGGCGCTGAGCCGGACCCGGGTGGCCGCCGCGGGCAGTCCACTGCGCCAGTAGATGTCGGAGCCGACCCCGCTGCGTTCCTCGACCACCGAGCCGTCCGCGGCCAGCAACTGGACGCGGGCGCCGGGCGTCCCCCTCACCGGATCGACCAGTCTCTCGTCGGCGGCGGCCGGCGGGGTGACCCGGGAGTGGGCCCCCCGGCTCAGGGTGACCCGCGCGGCGGGGAAAGCGGCGGCGAAGGCCTCAGCCGCGCCCTGGACGGCCGCAGGGTTGACCAGCGCCGAGCCGCCGCCCTGGACGAAGGGCTCCACGGCGTTGGGCCCGATCAGCGCTATCGACCCGACCTCGGCCGGGTCGGCCACCGGAACCGAGCCGTCGGCGTCGGCGAGCACCACCACCGCGCGGCCGGCGAGGTGACGGATCAGCAGGTCCCCGTGGGTCACCGCCGCCGCGGGCACCGGCTCGGGGTACCCGTCCAGCTTGCCCACCCGGCTGGCCAGCAGCAGCAGCCGCAGCACCTTGTCGTCGATGACCTCCTCGGGCACCTCGCCGCTGGTGACAGCGGCCAGCAGCTGCCCCTGCGACCAGGGGCCCGCGGGGCCGGGCATCACCAGGTCGAGACCCGCCAGCGCCGGCTCGACGGTGCTGCGCGCGGCGGTCCAGTCGCTGATGACTACGCCGTCGAAGCCCCACTCGTCCTTGAGTATGCCGGTCAGCAGCCCGTGGTGGGCCACCGCGGGAGCCGACTCCACGGTGTCATCGAGCCGGTTGTAGGCGGCCATCAGGCTCCACGGCCGCGACTCGCGCACCACGTGCTCGAAGGGCGCCAGGTAGACCTCGCGCAGAGTCCGCTGGTCCATCCGTGCCAGGTACTCGGTGCGCAGGGTCTCCGACTCGTTGCCGACGAAGTGCTTGAGGCAGACCCCGACCCCCTCGGCCTGGATGCCGTCGACGATCGCCGACGCGATCGCCCCGGTCAGCACCGGGTCCTCCGACTGGCACTCAAAGTGGCGCCCGCCGACCGGGGTGCGCTGCAGGTTCACCACGGGGCCGAGGATCACGTCGACGCCGTGCCGGCGGGCCTCGGCGGCATGGACGCTGCCCGCCTGCCGCGCCAGGTCGACGTCCCAGGTGGCGGCGATAGCGCTCGGCGACGGAAGCGAGATCGAGGTGTGGCCCTCCACCTCTTCGGTGCCGCGGATCCCGGTCGGGCCATCGGAGACGACCACCTCGTCCAGCCCGATCTCGGGGGCCGGGTAGAGCTTCCAGGGCGTCCGGCCGGTGAGCAGCTCGACCTTGGTGGCCAGCGGCAGCGCGGCCACCCTGGCCCGCAGATCGGAGGTGAAGGAGGAATGGGGGGCGGGCGCGGTGGTCATCAGGTCGGCTCTCCTGGCAGGTCTGCGGCCCGGTGGCCGGATGCGACCGCACGGGAGGACTGGTTCGAGTCTGGCCCGCCCGGCGGTGGCCTGCCAACCCCGGGAGGATTCCGAGCGGGCAGGCAGGACGGATCGGCCGCAGTGCCCGGACCTGCCCTGCCGGTAGCCAGGGCGCGCCCCTCAGTGGTCCCCGCGGGGGGGTTCAGGGTTGTCACCCATGGTGAAGCGCAGCCCCCGCGGGAAGGATGGAACACGTGAACCTCCCTGTGCGCCGAACCCGCGAGAACGCGGTGATCTCCGGCGTCTGCGCGGGCCTCGCCCGCCGCTGGGGGGTCGACCCCAACCTGCTGCGGATCGCGCTGGTGGTCGGCGCGCTGGTCTCGGGCCTTGGGCTCGTGCTGTACGGCGTCGGGTACGTGATGCTCCCCAGCGAGGACTCGGCCGAACCGCCGGTCCACCGCATCCTCCCCTTCACCAGGAACTGGTCGGTGCCGGCCACCGCCGGCGCCCTCACGGTCGCGGGGATGGTGCTGATCGGCGCCCTCGGCGGCTGGTCGGGCTTCGGACTGCTGCCAGTCATCGTCGCGCTCGGCATCTGGTACTCGGTGAACCGTCGCCGTGGAACCACCGCGCCGACCGCCGACCCCACTCCGTTCGAACGCGCGGCGCAGGCCTGGCAGGTCCGGCTGGTGGAGCAGCAGGTGGCCTCCGGCGCGCTGCCCGCCCCCCCGGTCGCCCCCGCCGTCACCGGGCCGTACGTGGCAGGCCAGGCTCTCGTGCCGGCGTCCGACCTCGTCCGGCGGCCTGCCCGCAACGGCAGGCTGTGGTGGCTGGCGCTCGCGCTGAGCGCGATCGGCACCGGTCTGGTGGCGCTCTCCCAGGCGCAGGGGTTCGGGGGAGGCGGCGCGCTGCCCTATCTGGCGGTGGTGCTGGCCAGCCTGGGCGTCACCCTGCTGGTGGCTACCTGGCGCGGACGCCCGCCGCTGATCGGCCTGGCCACCGTCGTGGTGATGATCTCGACCCTTGTCACCTGGCTGGCGCCGGCCACCGGATCGCTGCAGGAGGTCCGCTTCGCCGACGAGGCGATCACCATCTCCGATCCCGCCGAGTTGCCGCGTGAGCTGTCCTACACGGCCGGCGACGTCGACCTCGACCTCTCCTCGCTGGCGCTGACCACCGACACCACCCTCGACCTCAACCTCGGCGCCGGCGACGTGACGGTGCGCCTGCCCGCCGGGGTGAACAGCCAGGTCTCCTGGGACGTCGTGGTCGGCGAGGCGACAGTGCTGGGCGAACCCGGCGGCGAAGGCATCAACGTGTCCGGAAGCACCTCCGCCGTGGTAGACGCCGACGCGCCCACCCTGACGCTCCGGATCACCATGCGCGCAGGCACCCTGAAGGTGGAGAAATGAAGCGTGACATCGCAGCCTTCGGCCTCGGCGCCGTCGCGATCGCCATCGGCGGACTCGCCCTGTGGGCGTCCTACGGGGACGTCAGCTGGGCCTGGGTCGGCAGGGTGGCGCCGGTTGCCCTGATCGTGATCGGGATCCTCATGCTGGTCCTGTCCCGCACCCGTACCAAGCTTCCAGAAAGGAAAGCCCAATGAATACACCTCTCACCCGCTCTGCCACCGACAAGTTCCTCGGCGGGGTCTGCGGCGGCATCGCCCGGTCGATCGGCATGGAGTCGAGCATCGTCCGGATCATCGCGGTGCTGCTGGCCGTCTTCACCCAGGTCGGCTGGATCGCCTACCTGGTTCTCTGGGCGGTACTGCCGCTGGAGAAGGGCGGCCCCACCGGCATCGACGAGGCCAGGCGGATGTTCAGCTCCGGCGGCACCACTCCCCCGGCCCCGCCGGCCGACGACCCCACCATGCCCAACCGCGACGACCTGCGCTGACCCTGCGAGCCACGAGGTCGGGCACCCTCGCGGTGCCCGGCCTCGTGCTCACTCCCACTCGATGGTGGCGGGTGGCTTGCTCGTGATGTCGAGCACCACCCGGTTGACCTCGGGCACCTCGTTGGTGATCCGGGTGCTGATCCGCTCCAGCACCTCGTAGGGCAGCCGGACCCAGTCGGCGGTCATCGCGTCCTCGCTGGTGACCGGCCGCAGCACCACCGGATGGCCGTAGGTGCGGCCGTCGCCCTGCACCCCCACCGACCGGACGTCGGCGAGCAGCACCACGGGGAACTGCCAGATCTCCGGGTCGAGGCCCGCCTCGGTGATCTCGGCGCGCACAATGGCATCTGCGGCACGCAGGATGCGCAGCCGCCCGGCGTCCACCGCGCCGACGATCCGGATGCCGAGGCCCGGGCCCGGGAACGGGTGGCGTCCGACTATCTTCTCCGGCAGGCCGAGCTGGCGGCCCACCTCACGCACCTCGTCCTTGAACAGCGCACGCAGCGGCTCGATGAGTTCGAACTCCAGGTCGTCGGGCAGGCCACCCACGTTGTGGTGGCTCTTGATGTTCGCGGCGCCCTCGCCGCCACCGGACTCCACGACGTCGGGGTACAGGGTTCCCTGCACGAGGAACCGCACCGGCGCACCGTCCGGCGCGGCCTCGACCAGTTCCCGCTCGGCGGCCTCGAAGACCCGGATGAACTCCCGGCCGATGATCTTGCGCTTCTCCTCGGGGTCGGTGACACCGGCCAGGAAGCCGAGGAAGCGCTCGGCGGCGTCCACGGTCTTGAGGTTCGCGCCGGTGGCCGCGACGAAGTCCTGCTCGACCTGGGCCCGCTCGCCCTCGCGCAGCAGGCCGTGGTCGACGAAGACGCAGGTGAGCTGGTCGCCGATCGCGCGCTGCACCAGGGCTGCGGCGACCGCGGAGTCGACGCCCCCGGAGAGCCCGCAGATCACCCGGTCGGAACCTACCCGCGCGCGGATCTGCTCCACCTGCTCGTCGACGATGTTGAGGCTGGTCCAGGTGGGACGACAGTCGGCGATCTCGAACAGGAAGTGCTCGAGCACCGCCTGGCCGTGCTGGGAGTGCAGCACCTCCGGGTGCCACTGCACGCCGGCCAGCCGGCGCTGGACGTCCTCGAAGGCAGCCACCCGCGCCCGCGGCGACCGGGCGGTGACCGTGAACCCGTCCGGCGCCTCGGTCACCTCGTCGCCATGGGACATCCAGGAGGTCAGCGTCGCCGGCAGCCCGTGCAGCAGCCGCCCCGGCTCGACCACCGACACCTGGGTGCGTCCGTACTCCCGCCGGCCGGTGCGGGCGACGGTGCCGCCGAGCGCCTGCGCCATCGCCATGAACCCGTAGCAGATGCCGAACACCGGCAGGTCGTGGGCCAGCAGGTCGCCGTCCAGCTGGGGCGCGCCCGGCTCGTACACCGAACTCGGTCCGCCGGACAGGATCACTGCCTTGGGCCGGCGGGCGAGGATGTCGGCGACGCTCATCGTGTGCGGCACGATCTCGGAGTAGACCTTGGCCTCCCGGACGCG
>JAEYUH010000317.1 GCA_023432725.1 Actinomycetes bacterium
TCGTCCATCACCTTGAGCAGGCGCTGCGCCTCCGCCTTGATGTCGATGACCGCCTCGGGCACGAAGACGCCGTGGACGTCCCACGCCTTCGAGTCCAGACCGATCTCGGGCAGCCACTGCTGCTCCTTGATCCACGCGTGGTACTTGTCGGCGGTGGCGGCGGTGAGCCAGCCGCAGTTGCGTCCCATCACCTCGTGCACGATGAGGATGCGCGTGCCGGCATTGTGCTCGGCGAGCACGTTCTTGGCGAACCGGGCCCCCATCTCGGCCGCGGTGTCGGCGCCGAGGGATTGCTTGATCGGGAAGACGTCGTTGTCGATGGTCTTCGGCAGCCCCACCACGGTCAGGCCGTAGTCGTGCTCGGCGAGGTAGGCGGCCAGGTCGGCAGCAGTGGTGTTGGTGTCGTCACCGCCGATCGTGTGCAGGACGTCAACACCGTCGGCGACCAGCCGGTCGGCGGCGACCTTCAGCGGGTTCTCGCCCTCGGCGACCAGGCCGCGCTTGACCAGGTCCTTGGCGTTGGTCAGCTTCACCCGGGAGTTGCCGATCGGGGAGCCGCCGTAGCGGTGGAGCAGGGCGGCGTGCTCGCGAACCACGGGGGTGACAGGCAGGAAGTCGCCGGTGAGCAGGCCCTGGTAGCCGTTCTTGTAGGCGATGATCTCCACCTCGGGCGCCAGTTCGGTGTAGCGCTCGATCAGGCCGCCAATGGCGGACGACAGGCAGGGCGCGAAACCGCCGGCGGTGAGGATGGCGACTTTCTGGACCATCGGGGAGTTCCTATCAGTAGGGGACGAACGACGGTCCCAGCCTACTGTGAGGCCACCTCCCGGCGCTGCCCGGCGAGGGTCCGGGAAGGCCTGTGGATGACCGGTGCAGGCACGCCCCGGCGGGTGCACAATGGTGGCCACCCCACCCCGGGAGGCCACCATGCGCGACCAGCGCGGCCAGGCGCTGTCGGTGTTCGTCGCCGTCGCGGTGCTCGCCCTGCTGCTGGTGTGCGGCCTCGTGGTGGACGGGGGCGCCCAGGCCCGGTCGGCCAGGCGAGCCGAGACCGCCGCGGCGCTCGCGGCCAGGGCAGCGGCGGACGCCACCGCGACCGCCCGGCTGGCCGGGGTCGAACCGCGGCTGGCGGACGCCGTCCGCGCTGCCGAGCAGGTGCTGGCCGGCTACCCGGAACTGACCGGGGACGTGCTGCTGGTCGGCGGCACTGTGCAGGTGCGGACGCAGGGCAGCGTCGAGACGGTCTTCCTCAGCCTGATCGGCATCGGGTCGCTGGCCGCCTCAGGCAGTGCGACCGCCGAGCTTCAGGCCGGCTGACCGGCGACCGTCGCGACCATCCGGTCGACCGCGGCCGAGAGGATCTCCGGGCTGGTGGCGAGGTTGATGCGTACCCACTGCCGGTGGCCGGCGGAGAAGCTGGCACCCGGGGAGAAGGCCACCCGGCCGTGGTCGCGGAAGGCCTGCGCCGGGTTGTCCAGTCCCAGGCCGGTGCAGTCGACCCAGGCCAGGTAGGTGCCCTCGCCACGCCGGTAGCCCGCCGCCGGCAGGTCCCGGGCGAGCCGACGGGCGAGCAGGTCCTTGTTGGCAGCCACCTCCGCCGAGAGCTCGTCCACCCAGTCCTGGGCGTGCCGCATCGCCGCGGTGTGCGCCATCGAGGCCCAATGGCCCATCGCCTGCAGGGCGAGCGGGGGCAGGTGCCGCAGCACCGCCTCGGTCTCGACCCCGCCGATGATCAGACCGGCCTTGAACGCGGCCAGGTTCCACGCCTTGCCGGCCGAGGTCGCGACGATCGCCTTCTCACCGCCGGGGACGCCGAGCACGGAGGTGAAGCGCACCCCCGGGTCGACCACCCGGGCGTGGATCTCGTCCACCACCAGCTGGACGCCGTGCTCGGCGCACAGGCTCGCCACCGCGGTGAGTTCCTCGGCGGTGTGGACGGTGCCGGTCGGGTTGTGCGGCGAGCAGAGCAGGTAGGCGGCGGGCCTCCCCGCGAGGACGGTCTCCAGCGTCGGCAGGTCGAGCCGGCCGGCCCCGGTGAGCGGCACCTCGACCACCTTGCGTCCGTAGCCGGTGATCACCTGCCGGAAGGGCGGGTACACCGGTGGGTTGATCACCACCTGGTCGCCGACGTCCGTGGTGGTCGACAGCACCGCGAGGATGCTGTTCATGACGTCGCCGGCCTGCCGCACCTGCCGGTCACGGTCGAGTTCGAGCCCCCAGACGTCGGCCGCCATGGCGATGAAGGCGTCGGCGTAGGCGTGGCCGAACGGGTAGCCGGTGTCGCCCCGCTCAGCGGCCCCCGCCAGCGCCTCGCGGACCGCGGGGTGCAGCGCGACGTCCATCTCGGCGACCCACAGCGGGAGGACGTCGGGCTCGTACAGGCGCCATTTCAGGCTGTGACGGGTACGCAGCTCGGCTTCGGTGAGGGACAGGATCGGCATGGTCCGACCTTAGCGGCGCAGACCCGGGACCGGCCCCGCTGCTCGTCTATGGTGACCTCATGGCGAAGTACTTCGACGTCCATCCGGCCAACCCGCAGCCGCGCGCGATAGCGCAGGTGGTCGAGATCCTGAACGGGGGCGGGCTGGTTGCCTACCCGACCGATTCCGGGTATGCGCTGGGCACCAAACTCGGCAACGCCGAGGGCTTGCGCAGGATCCGCGCCATCCGTGAGCTCGGCTCCAACCACCACTTCACGCTGGTCTGCTCGGAGTTCGCCCAGCTGGGCCAGTTCGTGCAGATGAACAACGACGTGTTCCGCGCCGTGAAGGCGCACACCCCCGGCCCCTACACCTTCATCCTCAAGGCCACCCGTGAGGCTCCGAAGGTGATGCTGCACCCGAAGAAGAAGACGGTCGGGGTTCGGGTGCCCGACCACACCACCGCGCTCGCCGTGCTGCGCGAGATCGGTCCGCTGATGTCCACGTCGCTGATCCTGCCGGGCCAGGAGTACCCGATGGCCGAGGGCTGGGAGATTCTGGACCAGCTCGGTGCCGTGCTGGACGCCGTCCTCGACTCCGGCGACGCCGGACGCGAACTCACCACGATCATCGACCTCTCCGGTGACGAGCCGGAGGTGACCCGGGTCGGCGCCGGAGACCCGTCCGCGTTCCAGGACTAGCCGCGCAGCACCCGCACCCCGCCTGCCGGCAGGGTCACCGACGGCCCGACCGGGGCGCCGGTGACGACGTCCACGGAGCCGCCCAGTTCGACGGCGACCTCCTGGTCGGCATGGTTGATCGCGACCACGTAGCGATGGCCGC
>JAEYUH010000244.1 GCA_023432725.1 Actinomycetes bacterium
CGGAGAAGACCGCCGAGGTGATCAAGGACGGGTGGTTCCACACCGGCGACATCGGCAAGCTCGACGCCGACGGCTACCTGACCATCACCGACCGCAAGAAGGACCTGATGAAGACCTCGGGCGGCAAATACGTGGCGCCGTCCAAGGTCGAGAGCGTGATCGCAGCCACCATTCCCTACGTGTCGCAGGTGGTGGCGGTCGGGGACGGGCGCAAGTACATCTCGGCGCTGCTCACGATGGACCGCGACAACCTCAAGAAGTGGGCCGACCAGCACGGCAAGGGCGACCTCGACTACACCGCGCTCACCCAGACCCCTGAGCTGCGCCAGACCATTCAGGGCTACATCGACCAGGCCAACGCCAAGCTCGAGCGCTGGGAGACGGTGAAGCAGTTCGCCATCCTGCCCCAGGAGTTCAGCGTGGACGACGGCGGCGTGACCCCGAACATGAAGATCCGGCGGGCCGCGGTGACGGCGCGCTTCGCGGATCAGGTGCAGGGCCTCTACGCCGACGAGGAGTGACGGGCCACCTCACCCGGGTTGCGCTGCGCTGGGTCGACCTCGACGCCCAGGGCCATGTCAACAATGCCGTCGTGCTGGATTACCTGCAGGAGGCCCGGGTCCAGTTCCTGCTGTCGGGCGACAACGCCCACCTGCTGGGCTCCTCGACGATCGTCGTCGCCCACCAGGTCGAGTTCCTGCGCCCGGTCCACTTCTCCGTCGATCCGGTGGAGATCGACCTGGTGGTCGGGAAGGTCGGTGCCGCCTCGGTGCACCTGGGTTACGACGTCCGGCAGGCGGACGCAGTGGTGGCCAGCGCCCGCACCCAGCTGGCGAAGGCCAGGGCCGGACGCCCCCAGCCGTTCACCCCTGCCGAGCGGTCCTGGTTCGCCGCGCGGCAGGTGGAGGTTGCGCCGCTGCGTGACCTCGGGCGGTGGGCGGTGGGCCCGTCCGCCCACGAGTACCTGTTCCAGGTCCGCTGGTCCGACCTCGACCCGTACCGGCACGTCAACAACGTCCGGGTGTTCGACTACGTCGCCGAGGCGCGCAACCGGCTCGACCCCGGCGGGGGCCGCACCCGGATGGAGCTCGCCGCCGAGGCGGACACCACGTGGATGGTGGCCCGGCAGGACGTCAGCTACCGCGCCGAGATCCTGCACCGCGCGGAGCCGTACCGGATCCGCACCGGCTACGCCGCGGTCGGACGGACCTCGATGACCCTTGCCGCGCAGGTGGAGGACCCGCTGGACGACCGCCTGCTGGCGCGCTCTGTCACCGTCCTGGTGCACGGGGACGCCGCCGGCCGCCCGGTGCCGGTGCCGCCGGAAGCCCGGCTCGGCCTCGAACTGTGGCCTGCTGTGCCGCGGCCCTGAGCCGCCGGACGCCGCCTACCCACGCGGGGCGTCGGAGGACGCCCTGATGACCAGTTCCGGCTCGAACAGCGTGTTGGGTGCGCCCTCCGCGCGCGTGAGCAGCAGGTCTGCCGCCGCCCAGCCCAGCTGCCGCATCGGCTGGCGGACCGAACTCAGCGGGGTCGCCAGCTCACCGGCCCAGTACAGGTCGTCGTAGCCGACGATGGCGACATCGCGCGGCACGGACAGGCGCTGCTTCCGCAGTGCCCGCAGCACCCCGAGCGCGACCAGGTCGTTGATGCAGAAGACCGCGGTCGGGCGCGGGCCCTCGTCGTCCAGCGCCGCCAGCATCGCGTCCTCGCCGCCGGTGGCGTTGAGCAGGTGCAGGCTGGTCACCTGCAGCACGTCGGTGGGCACCAGCCCGGCGGCGGTCACCGCCTCAACCGCCCCGCGCAGCCGGTGCCGGGCCTGCTGCAGGCGCTCGTCGGCGGTCAGGAACAGGATCCGGCGGTGGCCCTGCTCCAGCAGGTGCGCGATCGCCTGCCGGCCACCGGAGACGTGGTCCACGCTCACCGCGGGCAGCGTCCGGCTGGTCGCATCGATCAGCACAGACGGGATGCCCAGGTCGCTGAGCTCGGCCAGCCGCTCCTCGGTGCTGGCCATCGGGGTGACCAACATGCCGCGCACTCCCTGCTCGGCGAACTGGCGCAGGAACTGGGCCTCCCGCTCGGGGTCCTCGTCGGAGCTGCACAGCATCAGGGTGTGGCCGTCGGTCGCCAGCCGGTCCTCGATGCCGCGGGCGATCTCGGTGTAGAAGGGGTTGCCCAGGTCGGCCAGCACGGCGCCGACGGTGGTGGAGACGCCGGCCCGCAGCTGGCGCGCGGAGGCGTTGCGCAGGAAGCGGAGCTCGGCCATCGCGGCCTCCACCTTCTGCCGCGTCCGCTCGGTCACCGACTCGGGGCGGTTCAGGACGTTGGACACCGTCCCGACCGACACTCCGGCCAGTTCGGCGACATCCTTGACGCTCGCTCGCTCCTTCGACATGGCGGCTGCCCTCCGGGTGGTGGAATTCGGCACTCTACTGTGAATCGATGCAGGCAGGCAGGGGTTACCCCACCGACGCCCCGGGCATGCACCGGCGCCCGCTCAGCGGCGGTAGGTGACCCGTCCCGCCCACACTGTCGCGACCACGGGGTCCGGCAGTTCCCGGCCGTGGTACGGGTTGTTCCGGGAACGAGAGGCGGAGGCGTCCCTGTCCACCACCGCGCGGGCGGACGGATCGACGAGGACGAGGTTGGCAGGCTCGCCGAGCGCGATCGGGCGGCCTTGGCCGACTACCCGTCCGATCTCGGCCGGGGTGGTCGACATCCTGGCCACCAGTGTCGGCCAGTCCATCCGTCCGGTGTGGACCATGACCTCCATCACCACCGCGAGCGCCTGCTCGAGCCCGAGCATGCCGGGCAGGGCGACGTCGAAGGGGTGGTCCTTGTCCTGGCGGGCGTGCGGCGCGTGGTCGGTGCCCACGGTGTCGATGGTGCCGTCGGCGAGCGCCTCCCGGACCGCCTCGATGTGCTCGTCGGTGCGCAGCGGGGGGTTGACCTTGAAGGTGGTGTCGAAGCCGGCCACGCACGAGGTGTCGAGCAGCAGGTGGTGCGGGGTCGCCTCGGCGGTCACCCGGATGCCGCGTCGTTTCGCCCACCGGATCACCTCGACCCCTTCGGCGGTCGAGACGTGGCAGACGTGCAGCCGGGAGCCCGCCAGTTCGGCGAGCTGGACGTCGCGGGCGATCACCACGGACTCGGCCTGCGCCGGCCAGCCGGGCAGCCCGAGCCGGCCGGAGAGCTCCGACTCGTGGCAGCAGGCTCCCGGCCCGGCCAGCCGGGGATCCTGGGGGTGCTGGGCGATGACCCCGTCGAAGGGTTTGACGTAGGTCAGGGCACGCCGCATCAGCAGCGAGTCGTCGACGCACCGGCCGTCGTCGGAGAAGACCCGCACCCTGGCCCGCGACATCGCCATCAGGCCGAGTTCGGCGAGCTCGTGGCCGGCAAGGTTCTTGGTGACCGCCCCCACGGGGACCACCTGGC
>JAEYUH010000129.1 GCA_023432725.1 Actinomycetes bacterium
CCCGCAAGGCGAGACTGCGGCTCTCGCGGCTCGACCCGTGGTCGGTGATGAAGACGGTGTTCCTGTTCTCCATCGCCTTCGGTGTGATGTTCTGGGTCGCCATCTACATGGTCTGGACGATCGTGGAGTCCTCGGGGGTGTTCGCGGCGATCAACGAGGTCGTGACCGACCTTGTCTCCAGCCCGAACGACACCAGCCCGTGGCGGATCGAGGACTACATCAGCATGAACAAGGTCCTCGGCATCGGCGCCCTGATCGCCGTGATCAACGTGGTGCTGATGACCGCACTCGGCACCATCGCCGCGTTCCTGTACAACCTCTCGGCCAACATCCTCGGCTGCCTCGAGGTGACCCTGGCCGAGGACTGATCCCTCGGTCGGCGTGCGGAACCACGATTTGAGCCGGAGCGGCCGGTCGCGGTAACGTTGCGCCTCGGTGCACCGCACGCGCGGGCCTATAGCTCAGACGGTTAGAGCGCTGCCCTGATAAGGCAGAGGTCACTGGTTCAAGTCCAGTTAGGCCCACCAGATCTCCCTGAGATCCACGCACCCCCCTTTCCACCTCCCTGACCGGGCACGACCGAACACCTGGGGGTGATACGGCTCAGGGATGTGACGCCAGCAACGGTGCGCCCGGGGATCGGCACGCTCATCTCGCGCTCGTGTTGCGGGGATCGAAGCCGACCTGCATGAGCAGGCCGAGTTGGTCGGCCACCCCCCAGTGCTCGACCATGATGTCGTTGTCGAAGCGCCCCACGTCGAACACGTCGACCTCGACGGGCTGGTTGGTGGGGGGCATGCCCATGACGGAACCCGTGTTGACGCCGCGCGCCCGGTTCCGCGTCCAGACAGTGTCCCCGGACACGACCAGGTCCTCCACCGTCAGCGAGAAGTCGCTCATCCACCGGTGGAGCACCCGTGCAACGCCCTTGGCGCCATCGAGACCGGGGTTGTTTCCCCGCTGGTGCTCGACGAGTTCAGGGGCCACGAAGGCGTCCAGCACCGACTCGTTGCCGGCACCTATGCCTTCCTCAACGATCCGGCGGAATCGCTCGGCGATATCTGCGGTGTTCATGGTGGCGTCCCTTCTGGATAGAGTTCGCATCTATCTGAATAGAGTGCTACTCTATCGAAATGGTTGTCAAGCCCCCACGCGACCCCCGACACCGCCCCACTCTCCGTGAGGAACAGGCAGGCCTCACGCGCACCCGCATCCTGGACGCTGCGAGGCGTCTCTTCTTCCGCGACGGCTACGCGGCAACCACGCTGAAAGCCGTCGCCGCCGAGGCGGGAGTGGCGGTCCAGACCGTCTATGCAGTGTTCGGCAGCAAACCCGCCATCCTCACCGAGCTTCGCTGGCTGGTCGTCGACCTCCCCGAGGCCGACGCCGCCCGACAGGAGGCCATGCACGCCCGCAGCGCCGAAGAACGCCTGAGCCGATTCGCGCACTCGATCCGGCAGCGTTGGGAACTGGCAGGCGACATCGTGCAGGTCAACCAGGACGCCGCCCGGGCCGACCCGTCCATCAGGGCTGAAGTGCAACCCGCCGAGGACCGCCGCCAAGCCGGGATCTCCGCCTTCGTTCGAGCCCTTGGCCACGACTTCGACCTTCCCATCGATGTCGCCCGGGAAACCGCGACGGTGGACGCGCTCACCATGTACCAGCTGTACGCCCAACTGGTTGGAGTCCACGGCTGGACCCCCGA
Source organism: Actinomycetes bacterium (assembly GCA_023432725.1). Lineage (GTDB taxonomy): Bacteria > Actinomycetota > Actinomycetes > Propionibacteriales > Propionibacteriaceae > Propionicimonas. Next base: position 1,706 of record JAEYUH010000129.1, read on the forward strand.
CGACTACGAGTCATGGCTTCGAGCTCAACTGATCGCCACCGTCCGCTGACCCGCCTCAGTCCTGCCGCCCGAGGCGCGGCAAGTCATCGCCACGGGGAACGGGCCCTAGGCAGTGACGATGTCGACCGAGATCTCCACCGCTGGAACCGTTCCCCGGTTCTCCAGCCAGTGGCGAGTCTCGCGATCCTCGGGCCAGCCGACCCCCGGACCATAGTCGGTGGCGACGCCACCCCGATGGTCGGTGATCGTCCCCTGCAGGATCCACACCACCCCGGGCCTGCCCTTGTGGTCGTGCACCGGCCCAAAGACTCCACCGGGCTCGATGGTGACCTTACGCATCCGTAGCGCATACCCCGCCAGGCCCTCAATCTCGCCTGCCAGGTCGACCGCGCCGAGTATCTCCACCGTGACACCGCTCGTATCCGGTGCCGCATCCTGGTCGCTCATCACACCCCCTACTTGCAGGTTCTCTCAGTGCAGTCCACTGCAGAGCAACGACCCTTTCAACCCCTCGAAAGACCCACCCGAACTGCCGCAGCCGGGCGATGGGCCGCAGACCGCTTGCTGGCGGCAGGTGGCCGTCAGGAGGTGGCCGTCAGGAGGCGAGCCTGGGAGACGACCGATCGATTCGGCTCCTTCAGCTCCACGAAGATCGCGTGGGTCGGGGTTCCGCCGATGTTCGTTCCGGAATGCTCTTGGGCGTCCAGCCATCGGGCCTGAAGCGAAGGCAACTCGACTTCGACCTCGTTGACGGCCGACCGGATCCGGCGCCGGAAACTGCTCAACGTGACCATCACGCTGTCGGGGTGGGAGTGTGGCTGGGTGGCGTCACCGGGCTGGTCGACGTACTCAAGGACGCGCACGCGGTCGTTCTCGAACAGCACGTGATACAGCTCGGGATTGCTGATGATGGGGTCAGTCATGACGCTCCATTCGGTGGTGGCGACAAGATCGCCTCGGCCTCACTGTGCGCACCAACCGGCCTCCTGACAAGTGCATCACCGATCGGAGGCCTACCAGATTCGAACCTTGAGGCGCTCATCTCCTAGCCGTCCGCCAGGGGTCGCCGCGGGACCGCTACCTTGGGCGGGGCGCCGTGAGCGGGGACGCTCCGAGTTCGAACCGCTGGATGCTGCTGGCGCGGGACAGGGCTCGGACGCTGCCGAACCAGGACGGGAAGCCCATCCGGGGTTCGGGGTCGTCGAAGTAGGAGAACGACTCGACGACCCGGATACCAGGGGCCCATGCTTCGACGTCGCCGGGGTCCCGCAACCCCCAACGAATGCGGGCAGCTGAGCCCGTGAATCGCAGGTGGAGGTTGTCGATGCACGCGGCGAACGGCGTGCAGACATCACAGACCAGTTCGGCGCCCGGGAACCCGCGTTGCAGCGCAAGGACCAAGCCCCTCACCTCCACCTCACCGAAGTAGAGGAGCAACGCTTCGGCGACAAACAGCACCGGGTCACCTTCTTGGTGATCAACCTCGGCCATCCAGCCGGACCCGAACACCGAGTCGGCCAAGTAGTGGTTCCTGTCGGACTCCGGAAGCAGCTGCTTGCGCAATGCGATGACCGGCGGCAGGTCAAGGTCGAACCACCGCACCTGACCGTTGTCGACGCGCTGGAAGCGGGCGTCCAGACCACAGCCGAGGTGAACGACAGTGCCTGCCGGATGGCGCTGAAGGAAGTCGCGGACGAACCGGTCGAACTCACGCAGCCGCACCACACACTGGACCAGGTCACCGCGGCCCAGACGGATCCTTCGCCAGTCGTAGTCGATCTGCTCGACCATCATCGAGGCCACCGGATCCCGCACCAATGGCTCGGGCTCATGCTGCTCCACGGCCCTCGCCCACAACGGAATCAGCAGCGTTCTGGACACCGGATCTGCCAACTCCGCGACGAGCTTGGCCATGCCGCCTCCAATTCCGGATACGTATATCGTGCATCCGATCTCGGCAGGAAGCTCGCCCGAAGACTCGTCCTTATGAACCATCTGTCAGGGCCGCCGGCGGCGCCGAGCATCTCACTCTGCCGTTGTCGGGTGGTGCGGTTTGGGCCTCCCCGACCCGACGAGCGAGCCGCGGTCCGCCTTCAAGGTTGGGACGGGGCTCGGTTCAGGCCGACGAGCACCTCGTTGAGGGCTTCGGTGCTTGACGGGTGGGTCCAGATCCCGTCTCGCAGGGTGCTGGCGGTGACCCCTGCCCGCATGGCGAGGGCAACCAGGTTGATGACCTCCTGGGAGTCGATCGAGAGGACGGCCGCGCCGAGGATCAGATCGGTCACCGGGTCGACGATCACCTTGATCAGGCCATGGGTCTGGCCGACGATCTTGGGCCTGGGCATGGCGGCTATGTCCGCGACCCTCTTGGAGGCGATCAGCACCTGGCGGCCTTCCTCCTGAGCCTGGGTCTCGGTGATCCCGACCCGAGCTAGCGGCGGAGTCAGGAACATCACGCTGGGTACGGCGACCCGATCAGTAGTGGTACGCCTGCCCTCCCCCGTCAGCTGGTCGATCACGACCCGGTTGTCGTCGAGCGAGACGTAGGTGAACTGCGGGCCACCGTTGACATCGCCGACCGCGAAGACCCCCGGGGCAGACGTGCGCAGCTGTTCATCGACGATGATGAACCCGCGGTCGTCGACTTGGACAGCGGCCTCGTGCAGCCCGAGGTCGGCGGTGGCCGGAGCGCGACCGGTGGCCAGGAGCACCGCGTCCGCCGTAAGGGTGCGGGCGGCGTCCGCTGTGGACACCGCCACCGATACCGCGTCGGGTCGGTGATCGATCCGTTCGGTGTGCGCCCCGAAGAGGAACTCCACCCCGACCTCCTCCAGGAGCGCCTGCACGGCACCGGCAACATCCCGGTCTTCGTGGCCCAGGAGCCGCTCACCCCGGACGAGCACGGTCACCTGCGACCCGAACTGGGCGAACATTCCTGCGAACTCCAGGCCGACGTAGCCGCCGCCCACGATGACCAGCCGCCGGGGCAACGGCTGCACGTGCTGGATGGTGGCCGAGTCGTGCACTCGCGGCCCGGCCGCGCCGGGAATATCAGGTCGGGCGGGTACGGAACCGGTGTTGATGATGATCGTCTCGGCGCGAACCCTCAGGTGCTCGCCGCCGCCGGTCACGTCGACCTCGTGGGGTCCCGCGAAGCGGGCGTGACCATCGATAAGGGTCACGGTGTCGATCTCGGCGAGCATGGCGTGGTTGCGGGCGCGGAGCTTGGAAGTGAGTGCGTCCCGGCCGGCGACGGCTTGTTCGAACCACGACTGAGGGTCATCGGTAGGGCGCCGGGTCTCGGCGCTGTGCACCAGGTCCTTGGTCGGCACACAGGCGATGTTGATACAACCCCCGCCGTACATGTCGCGTGAGCGTTCGACCACCGCAACCCTGCGGCCGGCCCGTCCGAGCGTCCCCGCGAGCGTCTTGCCGCCCTTGCCCCAGCCGATCACGAGAACCTCAACATCGATCTGGTCCATGGTGCTCCCCTCGTGGTCACCCTCCGCCATTGTGGTCCTCCCACCAAGGGCCAACGCCACTTGTTCTCCAGGCTTGAGCAGCTGAATGGCCTGTGTGAAGCGAGCGGATCCTCGACGAGATGGCAGACGCCACCTGCCCGATGTGGCCGCCGCTGGCGAAGATCAGGTGTTGAGCCGGGTCATGAGATAGGCGGCCCAGCCGCGCGGCCAGCCCCGCAGGGGTTGCTCTCCGGCGATGTGGCTGATCTCAAACTGGCGCCCGAAGCGGGCTGCGACCTCCCCGGGGGCGAGCGTGAGCCCGCCGAAGGGGAGGATCGCGGTGGCCACGCGTTCCCAGAGTGCGAGTGGCCATTCGAAGCACCACAGCAGGAATCGGGTGCCGGGCCGGGTCAGCGCCACGACCTCGCGGACGTAGGCGTCTCTGCCACGGTTGCCGAGGTCGTCGAGGGTCCCGTAGTCGACGAGTAGGTCGAACGGGCCGGTGACCTGGCGCAGGCGCGTGAGGTCGTCCCTGATGAACGACACGGCGACGCCGGCGTGACGGGCCTTCTCGCGGGCGCGTTCGATCGCGGCGTCCGCGAAGTCGACTCCTGTGACGGCGAAACCCTGCTGGGCGAGGAAGATGGCGTTGTCGCCGACGCCGCAACCGAGATCGATTGCTTTGCCCGGGGTCAGGATGCCGTCGGTGACCAGCCTGACGAGTTCGTGTCGTGGTCCGCCCACCCAGGGCGGTGTGCCGTGTCGGTACCACAGGTCGTACACCTGTTTCACTGCCAGGCTCCTTCCTCTTGCGGGAGCAGCCGGACGAGAGCATCCGCGACCAGCTCAGTCGCGTCGTCGAGTGACAGACCGGCCCTGCGCAGTGCGGTGAGGGTGGCAGGGTGGGTTAGGCCGAAGGCGGCGCCACGGACGCGATCCACCCCGAGAGCCTCGCCGAAAACCCTGGCGTACAGCGCACCGATCGCGTCCCAGAACGTCGCCTCGCCCTCGCGCAGGGCCGGGTCGTGGCCCAGCTCGGGCCGAAAGATCTCAAACCAGGGGGCGCTGCGGTCGTAGAAGGCGAACATCTCGCTGACCAGTCGTCGCACTCTCTGTTCGCGCCCCGTCTCGGTCCATTGGCGGTCGTCGGGGATCCGGATGTCGGCGGCGAGCCGGTCGATGACGACCCGTGCGAGGTCGTTCGCGGATCCGAAATGGTTGAGGACGGTGGCCGCCGACACCTTGGCCCGGCGCGCGATCGCCTGCAGGCTCGTCGCGGCGATGCCGCGTTCGCGGTAGCTCGCGAGTGCGGCGTCCAGGATCCGCTCCCGGGTGTGTGCGGCCTGCTCGGCCCGGACCTCCATCGAGTACTTCCGCGGTGTCATGTTGTCGGCCCGCTCCTTGCTGCAGCTCATCCGAGATTTGGGTGAACGTCATATTGACTGAATATAGCGTTCATCGTATTGTGAGGGGCGCCGACCGTCAAGGAAGGAACCAGTCATGTGGACGAGCAGCCAGCCATCAGCGGGCTACCGGGGCACCCGGAACCCGGTGAGACCCACTCCGGGCCGGATGGCCATCGGGTTCCTCGTCTCTTGGGTGGCAATGCTCGCCCACAACCTGTTCGAGTTGCCCCTGACGCCTTTCGACATCGAGAACAGCGGTCCGCTCCTAGTTGGCCTCGCCCTGCTGGCTGCCTACTGGCGTCGCCCCACGTCCCGCGCCGTGCAGGTGGCGATCCTGGCGTGGGCGCTGCTCAACCTGGTAGTCGGCGGAGTGGTGTCCGTCCTGCCCTTGCCGGTGCTGCCCTTCGACCCGGAGCAGTCGCTGAGCCACTACCTGGCCCATCTCGTCTACACGACCGGGCAGGTGCCGCTCGTGCTCCTCGCCGCCGCCGCACTGCGCCGGCCGCGCCCCGCGACCCTGTGAACCGAAGGAGTCAGAATGTCCGAACGCATGGTGAACACCCGGGTTGGCAGGCTGAAGGTCAGTGTTCAGGGCGAGAGCCACCAGCTAGCGACCGCCCTGCTGTGGCACAGCCTCTTCGTCGACGAGCGCACCTGGGAGCGGGTGACCCCCGACCTGGCGCGGGACCGAAACCTCATTCTGGTGACAGGGCCGGGCCACGGCACGAGTGGTGACCCCGGCCACCCCTACACGATGGAGGACTGCGCCGAAGCCGCACTCGAGGTGCTCGACGCGTTGGGCGTCGACGCGCCCGTTGACTGGGTCGGCAATGCATGGGGAGGCCATGTCGGGATCGTGTTCGCGGCACAACACCCCGACCGCGTGCGCACCCTCATCACCGCCGGAACCCCGGTCCACCCCTACAGGATCGGCGACAGGCTGAGAACCTCACTCCTGCTGGCCATCTACCGGTTGTTCGGGCCCCTGCGCCTCATCACCAACGCGGTGGTCGAAGCGCTCCTGTCCGAGCACACCCGAACCACGGACCCTTCCGCTGCCGGGCTCGTCCGGGACTGCTTCTCCGGAGCCGACCGGGCACGCATGACCAATGCCGTTGCCTCCGTCTCGTTGAGCCGCCTCGACCTCAAGCCCTTGCTCCCCGCCGTGCAGACGCCAACCCTCCTTCTCACCGGCTCGGCGCACCCGGACTGGTCGCCCGACCAGATGCGGGCGGCGGCCACCCTCCTCGCAGATTGCTCGACCCACGTCGTCGAGGGGGCCGCCTACCTCCTGCCGCTGGAAGCCCCCACCGAGTTCGGCCGCCTTGTCCGCGCGTTCTGGACCGCTCACCCAGCGTCAGACCAGCTCGTCACTGACTCCGATTGAGGGCGCACCCGCTTTGCCTCATGCCGCGCCCCGCGTGTGGCTGTGGCGCCCGATCAATCCGGCAGGCCGGTGCAGGGCGCGACGGTTCACCGCTGCCGTGGCCGCTTGACGAGGTGGGGGATCAGGAAGGGCGTGGCGCGCTTGTACTCCAGGTAGTCGGGCCCGAAGCGGGCTTCCAGTTCCGCTTCTTCAAGCACCTTCACGTAAGCCAGAAGGAGAGCGGCGATCACCAGCACGAGGGTGATCGCCGAGAGAGAGCCACGCCAGACGGCGATGCCAAGGTAGGCAGTGGCCGTGCCGAGCACCATGGGGTTGCGGCAGTAGGTGTAGGGCGGCACCACGA
>JAEYUH010000141.1 GCA_023432725.1 Actinomycetes bacterium
GCCGCCCGGGGACGGCGATCGCCCACTCCGGGTGCGCCCGGTACAGGTCGGAGTCGCGGTTCACCATCTCGGGCTCGAACCACAGCCCGAAGTCCAGCCCGAGCGCCCTGATCTCCTCGGCCAGCCCTTTCAGCCCCTTGGGCAGCTTGCGCGGGTTCACCGTGTAGTCACCCAGCCCGGCGCGATCGTCGTCCCGCTTGCCGAACCAGCCGTCGTCCAGCACGAACAGCTCAGCGCCCAGCGCCCTCGCCCGCCGTGCCATCGCGATCACCCGGCGGTGGTCGAAGGCGAAGTACGTCCCCTCCCAGTTGTTCACCAGCACCGGACGCTCGGCGTCGCGCCACTGCCCGCGGACGATGTGCGTCCCGACGAACTCGTGCAGATGCGCCGACAGCCCGTTGAACCCGCGGTCCGACCAGGTCAGGACGGCCTCGGGGGTCTCGAACTGCGCCCCGGGCTCGAGCGTCCACTCGAAGCCGATCGGGTTGATGCCGGACGTCACCCGCACCAGGTCGCGCTGCGACAACTCGACGGCGGTGTAGTGGTTGCCGGAGTAGACCAGGTTGAACCCGTACACCTCGCCGTGGTCCTCGCCAGCGCCGCGGCGGGCGAGCAGCACGCCGGGGTTGTGGCGGTTGGACGAGAACCCGGTGATCGAGGAGTTGACGTAGACCCCCGGCGCCAGTGGACGCACGTGCTTGTGGCCCTCCGAGATCCAGGCCCCGTCGAAGGTGACCAGGTCGAAACCGCGGTCGGGCAGGTCGACCTGCTGGCTCATCAGCCGCCGCAGCCGCAGCGGCGACGCCGAGTGATTGGTCAGCACTGCCCGCCGGGTGACCACGTTCGTGTCGGGGAAGACCGTGTAGAACAGGGTCAGCGCCACCTCGCCGTCAGCCAGGTCGACCTGCAGCGTCTGGCAGGGACGGTCCGCGGCCAGCGCGGTCGGCAGCCCGTCGCGGCACGGCACCACCCCGTCATGGACGCTGTGGCCGGCGTAGCGCAGGTCGGTGACGAAGGTCCCGTCCGGCATCGTGGTCTCGATCGCCGGCAGCCGGTAGTCGCCCTTGCCCAGCCCTGAGTACTCCAGGGGGAGCCGGTCGAGGTTGTAGCTGGTGTCGTCCGGGTCGTACGTGACGCCCTCTCCGTTGGCGGGACGCTTCACCGCCAGCGCCGCCACGCTCTCCAGCGGCCGGTCCCCCAGATCCACCGCGGCACCGAAGTGCAGGTGCTCGAGGTGGCCGTACCTGGTCACCCGGAACAGGTAGCTCGTCGCAGCGCCCCGCAGGTGGAACACGGGCGCCTGTGCGCCGTCCCCTCCGGCAGCGCCAGCCGCCTCGAGGATGTCAATGACTGCCATGGGATCATCCTGCCGGGAACCGGCCCGGCCACAAGGGGCGCCCACCCGGATCGCCGGGAGCTCGTGCCGGCGGCGTTGACGGCACGAGCGGCAGCATCATAGGCACATCGGGCCACCCGCCGCGCCCCGATCGCCGCAGTGGGCAAACGACCACGGCGCCGGGCAGATTGTGCAGGCGCTCTCTGGGTACACCAGTTGTAGAATTCCAGTGCGGACGGAGGCTCCGCCCGCTGAGCGGGAGGCCGTCATGACCAGCGTCACCATCATCGGTACAGGAACCCAGGCCCGCGCCCTCGCCGGGCTCGCCGAAGAGGCGGGCGCCACGGTTCAGACCCTCGGCGCAGCGGGTATCGAGGACATCGCGGGTGAGATCGTCGTGCTGGCGGTGCCGTACCCCGAGCGCTCCGCGGTGGTCGAGGCCTACCGGGCGCAACTCGCCGGGCGGATCGTGCTCGATGTCGCCGAGCCGCGCGATCCGCGGACCCACGAACTCCTGCTCACCAACGGCTCCAGCGGTGCCGAGTTGCTCGCCCAGCAGCTCCCGGAGAGCAAGGTGGTGAAGGCCTTCAGCACCACGCCGGCCGAGGCCCTGGTCGCGACCAGCGTCAGCGAACGCATCAACACGGTGCTGGTGGTCGGTGACGACAAGCTGGCGAAGCAGAGGGTGATGCGGCTGGCAGAGGTCGTCGGCGTCGAGGTGGTGGACGATGGCCCGCTGGAGCGGGCCCGGGAATTGGAGCACGAGGGATTCCTCGAGCGCACCCTCGAGGTCGCCGTGGACGTCGAGCGCGAGCTCGGGGGCGGTCTGATCCCCTGATCGTCGCCACCCGGGGGGACGGGGCGTGCCGGTAGCTCGACCGACAGCTGCCGACACGCCCTCACCCGGGGCGAACCAGCAATCCGGGCCGCGCAGGGGCGCCCTCAGTCGCCGCCGGCCCGCGCCAGCAGCCGCAGCCCGGTGTTCAGGGCGGTGACCTGGGCTTCGGAGAGCCGGGTCGGGTTCGTCGCGCCGCCGAACCCCAGGCCGGGGGCCACCAGCGCGAGCACCTCCGCGGGGATCAGGCCGCCGGGGTTGAACCCGATCGTGACCACGGGCAGCACGGTCCCGGAGGCCGCTTCCCGTGGCGGGCCGACCACCCAGCCGAAGCCGACCACCCCGCCGTCCGGATCGTCGTCCCACAGCACCACCTCGTCGCGGATCGCGAGCTCCTGGGGCTCGGCCTCCATGCCGAGCCCGATGGTGGGGTTGGGCGAGTCCGCGACCAGAGCTGCCAGTTCCGCCACGGCCTCGCGGCTGAGGGTGAAGCACCAGGTCGATCCGCCACCCTCGCCGGCCCTGATCTGCCGGATCACCCCGAGCCTGTCGATCTCGTTGGCCTTGCGCCACAGGGTCAGCGAGCGGCGAGCGCCGGCCCTGGCGTGGCGGCCGGCGCCACTGCGGTCGAGGTGCCAGTCCAGGGCGTCGTCGGCATAGTCGATCACCGCCACCGCACGGTTGCTGCGGATCGCCGCCAGCGCGTCCCGCACCGGCAGGCCCTGGGCCAGCAGCAGTGCGAAAGCCGCCGACGGTGCCCGGTTGACCCCCATGTGACAGTGGACGAGCACCTTGGCGTCGGGGTCTTCCAGCACCTGGGTCACCCAGTCGTTGAGCTGTTCGAACCACTCGGCGGGGATGCGCTGCCCCGCGTCCTCGACCGGGTGGTACAGGTAGCCGAGTT
>JAEYUH010000251.1 GCA_023432725.1 Actinomycetes bacterium
CCCCGCGGGCGGGGGGGGGGCCCCCCTGCGCGGCGCCCACCCCCGCTGTCGTTGTCGGGGGCTACCCCTGCCGGGGCTCGTCCGGGGTCGGCGCGGCCGGCGGGGACTGTGACTCGGGCGGGTAGCCGAGCCCTGACTGCTGCTGCGGCCCGGGGGCGTAGCCGCCGGGGTAGCCGGCCGGCGGGTAGGGCCCGCCCTGGTACGGACCGGGGTAGGGCGGTGGCGGGTAGCCCGCCGACGGGTAGCCCATCGGAGGCTGGGTCGGCGGCTGCGGCGGGTAGCCGGGCGGTAGCTGGGGGCCGGGGTACCCGACCGGCGGCTGCGCGCCGGGGTAGCCGGGCGCCTGGGGGGCGAGCCGCGGGTCGAACTGGGCTGCCCTGGCTCCCGGCAGGGTGGCCAGCAGTTCCCGGGCCTGGCCGGCAACCTTGTGCTCGCTGAGCAGCTCGTAGCGGGTGGCCACCGTCCGGCTCACCGACGTGAAGTCACGCCTGCCCTGGGCCATCCAGTAGCCCAGCGCCGCGAACGCGATCCCGATCAGGATGCCGATCACCAGGGCCGAGAGCAGCAGCACGAGGAAGTTCGCCTGCGGCTGCAGGATCCACATCAGGAAGGCGACCAGCAGGCCCGTCGAAAGCCCGCTCTGCACGCCCTGGCTGATCACCGTCCCCCAGGTGCGGCGGCCCAGCACCCGCTCGATGGAACGCAGGTCGGTGCCCACGATGGCGAGGTTCTCGACCGGGAACTGCGCGTCGGCGAGGTGGTCGACGGCCCGCTGGGCGTCCTCGTAGCTGGCGAAGTTGCCGACCGACTGGGGGAACTCCAGCTTGAACAGGTCCCCGAGTTTCGGGTTCTGCTGGGTCATCCGACCTCCATTCCGGCCGCGCGTCCACGGGCCACTATCGCAGCGGCGAGCTTGACCCCCGCCTCGTCCACCATCTCGTCATCCACCACAATGGCACCGACCGCTCCCCCGGCGACAGCGGTAGCCCGCGCATAGGCGTCCTGGATCCGCAGCGCGCGCTCGAAATCCGCCGGACGCGGGGAGAAGACCGCGTTGCCGATCTCGACCTGGCCCGGGTGCAGCACCCACTTGCCGTCGTAGCCCAGCGCGGCGCTCAGTTCGGCCGAGCGCCGGAAGCCCTCAAGGTCGCGGATCGCGACGAACGGGCCGTCGATCGCCTGCAGGCCGTGGGCTCGGGCAGCGACAAGGATCGACATCAGGACGTGGTGGAAGGCGTCCGCCGGGTAGCCGGCCGGCTGGGCGCCGACGTTGAGCCCGCCCATGCCGAGGCTCGCCATGAAGTCGCCGGGGCCGAAGACCAGCGACTGCAGGCGGGGACTGGCCGCAGCGATCTCGTTGACGTGCAGCAGGCCGATGGCGTCCTCGATCTGCACCTCCAGACCGATCCGTCCCACCGGGAGGCCCGCGGTGTGCTCGACCTGGGTGAGCAGCAGGTCGAGAGCATGCACCTGGGCGGCGGACTGCGCCTTGGGCAGGACGAGGGCGTCGATCGCCGCACCGGCGCCGGTGACGACCTCGATCACGTCCCCGTAGGTCCAGGGACTCTCCCAGCCGTTCACCCGCACGGTGACCAGCGGCGCGGTGAAGCCGCCGGCGTTCAGCGCCTCGACGATCCGCGCCCTCGACTCGACCTTCACCGGGGGCGCCACGGCGTCCTCGAGGTCGAGGAAGACCGCGTCCACGCCCAGCCCGCGGGCCTTGGCGATGAAGCGGTCGGAGGACCCGGGGACGGCGAGGACGGTGCGGCGGGTGGCAGTCACGCTCCCAGCCTACGGGGGACGGACCCGCGTCCGCCGACGCGCGGCCCCGGCCGGAACCGTCCCCGCGAGCCGAGGTCAGCCGACGGGGGTGAGCCCAAGGCTCTTACCGACCAGGCTGATCCGGCGGGCGGCCAGGTGATCGGCCAGGCCCGCGAGCACCGCGGCGGCCGGGCGGCTCGGGTCGGTGGCGACCAGCGGGACGCCCTCGTCGCCGGCGCCGGACATGGCGGGGTCCATCGGCACCTCGGCCAGCAGCGGGATCTCGTAGCCGAGTCGCTCGCTGAGCGTCTGCGCGACGGCCTCGCCGCCGCCGGTGCCGAAGACGTCGACCCGGTGGGTGGACGAGCAGTCCGGGCAGGTCACCTCGAGGTAGGCCATGTTCTCCACCACGCCGAGCACCTTCTGCTCCAGCATCGAGGCCATCGTGCCGGCCCGCTCGGCGACCTCGGCCGAGGCCTGCTGCGGTGTGGTCACCACCAGCACCTCGGCGTTGGGCAGCTTCTGGCCCAGCGAGAGCGCCACGTCGCCGGTGCCCGGCGGCAGGTCGACCAGCAGGAAGTCGAGGTCACCCCAGTACACGTCGGCCAGGAACTGCTGCAGGGCCCGGTCGAGGATCGGCCCGCGCCAGGCGATCACCTGGTCGCGGCTGCCCTTGAGCATGCCGATCGAGATCACCGTCATGCCCATCGACGGCACCGGCAGGATCATCCCGTCCACCACCGTCGGCACCGCGTCGGCCAGGCCCAGCATCGGCGGGATGGAGTGGCCGTAGATGTCGGCGTCCAGCACCCCGACCCGCTTGCCCTTCGCGACCAGCGCCATCGCGAGGTTCACCGTCACCGAGGACTTGCCGACCCCGCCCTTGCCGGAGGAGACGAGGATCACCTGGGTGCGGTTGTCGGGACGCGAGAACGGGATCTCGCGCTCGGCGACGCCACCGCGCAGTTGCTGCTTCAGCGCCGCTCGCTGGGTGTCGCTCATGGTGCCGAGGGTGAGGTTGACCCCGGTAATCCCCTCGACGGACGTTGCCGCCGCCGTCACGTCGGAACGGATGGTGGCCTGGAGCGGGCAGCCGGCGATGGTCAGCAGGACGGTGATGTCGGCCACGCCGGTCTCGTCCACCGCCACCGACTCGACCATGCCCAGCTCTGTGATCGGCCGGCGGATTTCCGGGTCGATCACGGTGGCGAGGGCTTCGTTGACGGCGCTGACTAGTGAGGACATGCCCCAACCCTAGTCTTCACCCACGGCGCCGAACCAACTCCCGCGGCCACGCCCCGGCGGAGCCCCGACCGGCCCGGGCCTAGTCGCGATCCGCGGTCGCCCGCTGCCTCCGCTCGGTAGCCTCGGGATCCTCGCGCTCCTCGAGGTCGGCGAGCAGCTCGCGCAGCTCCGACCTGATGAAGTCACGCGTCGCAACGTCGCCGATCCGGGCCCGCAGCGAGGCGATCTCGCGGGCGAGGAAGTCCATGTCGGCCCGGGACTGCTCGGCCACCTCGCGGTCGTGCTCGAGGCTGACCCGGTCGCGGGCCTCCTGACGGTTCTGGGCCAGCAGGATCAACGGCGCCGCGTAGGACGCCTGAAGCGAGAGCAGCAGGGTCAGGAAGATGAACGGGAACCCGTCGGGGAAGCCGACCACCACGTTCCAGGTGATCCAGCCGATGATGAACACCGACATCCAGATGATGAACTTGCCGGTGCCCATGAACCGCGCCGCCGACTCGGCGAAGTCGCCGAAGGCGTCGTCCCCCAGCCGCATCCGCGGCATCCAGCTGGTGCGCCGACCCGGGGTGTCGAGCCGCGGGTCCTGCCTAGCCATCGCTCACCTCCGCCTCCAGCCGGTCGAGCTGAACCCCGCGCCAGTCGCTGGGCAGGATGTGGTCGAGGACATCGTCAACGGTCACCGCTCCGAGCAGGCGCCGTTCGGCGTCCACCACCGGCGCGCACACCAGGTCGTAGGTGGCGAAGTACCGCGACACCTGGGCGATGCTGTAGGACGGCGTCAGCGGCGTGATGTCGGGGTCGATCAGCCCCGCGGCGAGCAGGGACGGCGGTTCGCGCAGCAGCCGCTGGATGTGGACCGCGCCGAGGTAGCGCCCGGTCGGGGTGTCGAGCGGGGAGCGGCAGATGAACGCCAGCGCGGCCATCGCCGGGGTGATCTCCTCCTGCCGCAGCGCGGCCAGGGCGTCGGCCACCGTCGCGTCGGCGGCGAGGATCACCGGCTCGGGGTTCATCAGGCCGCCGGCGGTCCCGGCGTCGTAGCTCAACAGGGTCCTGACGTCGCGGGCGTCGTCCGGCTCCATCTTGTCCAGGATCTCCTCGGCCAGCTCGTCGTCCAGCTCGGCGATCAGGTCGGCCGCGTCGTCAGGGTCCATCTCCTCCAGCACGTCGGCGGCGCGCTCCCTGTCGAGCGTGGCGATCACCGCCACCTGCTCGTCCTCCGGCAACTCCTCGAGGGCCTCGGCCAGCTGCTCGTCCTCCATGACGTGGACGACGCGGGCACGCGTCCCCGGATCCATGTCGTGCAGTTCCCGTGCGACGTCGGCAGGCTTCAGGTCGGACAGCCGCGCGGCCAGCCGTTCGGCGTCCCGGTTCGGGGCTGACTCGAACAGGTCGGGCAGTTCCGACCAGTCCACGATGCTGACGTGCGGGCGCTGGAAGGGCCGTCGGGTGGCGGTCCGCAAGGCCACCTCGGCCACCTCCCAGTCACGACCCCTGACGTGGCGGATCGCGAGGTCGAAGATGGTCTCGGGGCTGTCGGCGTCGGGCCGGTTCACCGTCCTGTCGAACAGGTGGTCGACCACGAGCACCTCGTGCTCGCGGACCTCGAAGCGCCGGGTGTTGACCAGCCCGGAGATGATCACCTGGTGGGCGTGGATGGAGCGCACCCTCGCCATCGGGAAGAAGATCCGGCGCAGCGCGAACAGCTCGACGACCAACCCCTTCACCCGCGGGGCGCGATTGCCGGACCGGTTCTGGATGACGACGTCGCGAACCCGGCCCACCTGGTCGCCGTTGGGGTCGAGCATCGGCAGGCCCTTGATCCGCGAGATGAAGATCGAGGAGGTAGCTCCGGTCACACCGGGAGGCTACCGTGTGCGCAGGATGCCGGGTAGCACACCCGCTTGAGAACCCGGTCAGGTGGCTTCGGGGTCGAAGGCGACAAGCCGCTGCGCCGGGCGCACGGCTTCGGGCTGGTCGGGTGCGCCGCCGCCCCGGACGGCGGCACCCACAGCGGCCGCCTCGGCGGCAGCCGTCGATGCGGTCTGGGCGAGATCCCGGGCGGTGTCCTCGCCGAGCAGTCGGGCACCCATCGTCCGCGGGTTCAGGTCGGACAGGTGCAGGTCGTCGAACTCGGGCCCGAGCTGCTCGCGGAGCTGGCCGCGGGCGTCGTTGGCCACCCGGCGCAGGTAGTTGAAGACGCGGGCAGCCTTGCGCGCCAGCTCGGGCAGCTTCTCGGGACCGAAGATGATGACAGCGAGCACCACCAGGACCAGGATCTCGGCGGCGTTGAAGTCGATCATGGCTCCCAGCCTAGGACGACCCGCACGCGGCGGGGCGGACGGCGGACGGGCAGCGGCCCGGCACGCCCGTCACAGGCCGGCGGCGTCCAGCAGCGCCACGAAGTCGGCGGCCTGCTGCGGGCTCGCCTCCAGCAGGGGTCGCCGGCAGCCGCCGGGAGCGAAGCCGCGGGCGGCGAGTCCTGCCTTCACCAGCATGCAGCCCTGGGTCGCGAAGACCCCTGTGTAGACCGGCAGCAGCTCGGCCTGACGGGCCAGCGTGCCGTCCAGGTCGCCGGCAAGGAAGGTGTCGATCAGCTCCCTGGTGCGGGCGCCGGTGAAGTGGGTGGAGGTCCCCACCACCCCGACCCCGCCAACGGCCAGCAGCGGCAGCGTCATGCCGTCGTCGCCTGCGTAGTAGGCCAGCCCGGTCCCCGCGATCACCCCGGCGGAGGCCACCGGCTGACCCTTCGCGTCCTTGACCCCCACGATCCGCGGGTGCGCGGCGATCTCCAGCATGGTGCTGGTCTCGATCGGCGTGCCGGTGCGGTGCGGGATGTCGTAGACGAGGATCGGCAGGTCGCTCGCGTCCGCCACCGCCAGGAAGTGGGCGGCAACGGCGTCCTGGGGCGGGCGGGAGTAGTACGGGGTGACCACGAGCAGGCCGTGGGCGCCGGCGTCGGCGGCCTGGCGGGACAACTCGATGGTGTGGTGGGTGTCGAAGGTGCCGACCCCTGCCACCACCTTGGCCCGGTCCCCCACCTCGGCGACGACAGCGGCGAGCAGCTCACGCTTCTCCGCATCGGAGGTGGTGGGCGCCTCGCCCGTGGTGCCGTTGATCACCAGAGCGTCGTTCCGCTGCTCGTCGACCAGGTACGCCGCGAGCCGCCTGGCCTCGGCGAGGTTCACCTGGCCGTCGGGGGCGAACGGGGTCACCATGGCGGTGATCAGCCTGCCGAACGGGGGTTGGATCATGCCCAAAGCCTATTGCAGGCGACAGCAGTGCCTCGGGGTTGGGCAGCCCCTGGCGCGGCGGCAACGCCGTCGAACCCCCTGTCCACGGTTCAGGCCGGTGCTATCACCACGAGCGGATCCCCCTCGCGCACCACGTCCCCGACGGTGACGATCACCTCGGTGACGGTCCCTGCCTGCTCGGCGAGCACGGGGATCTCCATCTTCATCGACTCCAGGACGATGACGGCCTGGTCGGCGGCCACCTGCTGTCCGACCTCGACTTCGACGCCCAGGACGTTCGCGACCAACTCGGCAACCACAACGTGACCCATGGCAGTGCATGTTAATGCCGGGTAGAGGGTTGGCGACCGCGGACCCCGCTGCCGGGACAACGCCGCCGCCTCTCGCATACTCTGAGCGCGTGAGCGCAATCCCGAAGGCAGCCAAGTCCGCGGCGTCGGCGAACCTGGAGTTCGCGGACGCCTTCGTCGCGCCGTCCGCGGCGGCCCAGGCCGCCCGCGCCAGGGCCGCCGAGCACGGCCAGCGGCCGGTCAGTCCCAACACCGCCGCCACCCTTACCTTCCTGGCCGCCACGCTGCGGGCCCGCAACGTCGTCGAGGTCGGCACCGGGACGGGCGTGTCGGCGGTGGCACTGCTGGAGGGCATGGCCCCCGACGGCGTGCTGACCAGCATCGACAACGAGGCAGAACTCCAGCTCGCCGCGCGGCAGGTGCTCACCGAGGCCGGGGTGGCCCGGGCACGGGCGCGGCTGATCGCGGGCGACGCCCTCGGGGTGCTGCCCAAGCTGACCGACGGCGCCTACGACCTCGTGGTGGTCGACGGCGACCCGCTGGAGTACGTGGAATACGTAGCCCAGGCGGTCCGGCTGCTGCGTTCCGGCGGGGTGCTCGCGCTGCACCACGCGCTGTGGGACGGCAAGGTCGCCGATCCGGCCAACGAGGAGGACGAGCCGCTGATCATCCGCGAGGCGCTCGACGCCGTCCGGGCGCTGGAGGGGTTCACCCACGTCCTGCTGCCGGTCGGCGACGG
>JAEYUH010000266.1 GCA_023432725.1 Actinomycetes bacterium
CAGCGAGGCCAGCGACGCGTCGAAGGTCGACTTCCCGACTCCGTCGTAGACGACGTGGACGCCGGCGCCGCCGGTCAGGTCCTTCACCAACGGGGGCAACTCCGTGGCGATGTCGCCGAGGCCGGAGTAGTCGATGACGTGGCTCGCGCCGGCCGCCCTGGACAGCTCGGCCTTGGCCGCCGACCCGACGGTGGTGATCACCCGTGCACCGCGGGCTACCGCGAGCTGGGTCAGCAGCAGCCCGACCCCGCCGGCGCCGGCGTGCAGCAGCACGTCGTGGCCCGGCCCCACCTCGAAGGTGGAGGTGACGAGGTAGTGGGCTGTCATCCCCTGCAGCGGCAGCGCCGCCGCCGTGACGAGGTCGGTCCCCTCCGGCAACCGGACGGCGTTGGCTGCCGGCACCAGTGCCTGCTCGGCGTAGGAGCCGGCGGCGTTGTCCCAGGACACCAGGTCGCCGATGGCGAACCCGCTGACGTCGTCACCGAGCCCGACCACCTCCCCGGCGCCCTCGGTGCCGACGGTGTGCGGGAAGGCGATCGGGTAGACGCCCGAACGGCGGTAGGTGTCGATGAAGTTCACCCCTGCGGCGGCAACCCTGACCAGCAACTGCCCCGGACCCGGCCGCGGATCGTCCAGCTCGATGAAGTCGAGGACCTCGGGACCGCCCGCCTCTCGGGCCACCACAGCGCGCATGGCGCGAGCCTAGCGAATCTCATCCTGTGCTTTGCGGCAGGAGGGCAACTGCCGCCGGACTTAGGGTTGCCCGGTGACCCGCTACCCCCGCGACGTGCTGGCGTCAGGCTGGCAGCAGGCGCAGCGCCGTCCATCGGTGGAGACCCCCGTGGCGGTCGGCCTCGTCGTGGAGGACCCCAGCTCGGGCTTCGTCGGGGCGATCGTGCGGTGGGAGAACGGGCTGGTCGTGCTGGAGGATCGCCGCGGCGCGCGGCGCAGCTTCCCGCTCGGACCCGGGTTCTGGGTGGACGGCCAGCCGGTCAGTCTGGTGATTCCCAGGCGCGCCGCGCCCGCCGCCCCTTCCCACACCGCGTCCGGTTCCCGGGTGGCGCCCGCCGCCGGGGCGAGGGTGGCCCGGGCCTCCCGGATCTATGTCGAGGGCAGGCACGATGCCGAACTGGTCGAGCGGATCTGGGGTGACGACCTGCGGGTCGAGGGCGTCGTGGTGGAGTACCTGGGCGGGATCGACGACCTGCCGGGGATCGTCGCCGGGTTCGACCCCGCCCCCGGCCGGCGGCTCGGTGTCCTTGTCGACCACCTGATCAGCGGTACGAAGGAGACCCGGATCGTGCAGCAGGTGGCTTCGCCGCACGTCCTCGTCACCGGCCACCCCTTCATCGACATCTGGGCCGCGATCCGCCCCGAACTGGCCGGGCTGCAGGCCTGGCCGGCGGTGCCGCGCGGCGAGGACTACAAGGCGGGCCTGAGCCGCGCGCTGGGGCGTCCGGCACGCAACCAGGCCGACATCGCGGCGACCTGGCAGTGGTTGCTGGGCCGCGTCCGGACCTGGCGTGACGTCGATCCCGCGCTGCCCCGCGAGGTGGAGCGGTTGATCGACTTCGTGACCGCCGACGAGGGGGACTGAGTGGATACCGACTGGGTCTCCGACCGCCTCCGGGAAGTGGCCGAGCGGGTGATTCTGCCCCGCTTCGGCGCACTGCGCGAAGGCGAGGTGGAGGAGAAGCAGCCAGGTGACCTGGTCACCATCGCCGACCGGGAGGCGGAGACCGAACTGGTCAAGATCCTCACCCTGGCCGACCCCGGCGCGCTCGTGGTGGGTGAGGAGGGGGTGTTCGCCGACCCGGGCCGCCTGGACGCGCTGCCGACAGCCGAACGCGCCTGGGTGATCGACCCGGTGGACGGAACCCGCAACTTCTCCCGCGGCTCCCCCGACTTCGCGGTGATGCTGGCGCAGGTGAGGGCGGGCGAGACGGTCAGGGCATGGATCTGGCAGCCGGTCCACCGCCGGCTCTATGTGGCCGAGCGTGGCGCGGGGGTGTTCTGCAACGGCGAGCCGGTGGTGCCGACGCCGCCCACCCGCGAGGTGCCGTTGGGCGCCACCTACGTCCCGCTACGGGCCGACGACCCCTGCCCGCTGGAGGTGCGGCGCTCGTGGGGGTCGTGCGGGATCGACTACCCCAAGCTGGTCGCCGGCGAGGTCGACTTTCTCACCTACCGTTCGATGTTCCCGTGGGACCACCTGCCCGGCGGCCTGATGATCACCGAGTTCGGTGGCCGGATGGCCAGCGACGAGGGGGTGCGCTACCGCCCGGGGGTGATCGGACGCCGGCTGATCGCGGTGATGGACCCGGCGATCTGGCCGAGGGTGCGCGACGCGCTGGCTGCCAGCCGCTGACACTCGACGCGGCCCCCGGGGGATGGCACAGTGGGCCCATGACCGACAACGACGACCTCAAGGCCAAGATGCTCGAAGCGCTCGCCAAGAAGCAGGCCGGCCACGAGAGTGCCGTCGGCGACGAGGGCCACCAGAAGGAGAAGGGCCCGCACGCCCGCGGACGCCAGGGCGGTGGCCGTGAGTTCCGCCGCAAGGCCGGCGGATAGGCGCTACACCAGCGGCAGCTGGGTGCGTGGCAATAGCCCGGCTGCGGCCAGCTGGGCATAGGCCAGCGGCAGGACTGCCCTGACCACGTCCTCGTCGAACGGCCACTCACCCGTCTCGTAGGCGGTGTCCTGCTTCACCCCGCGGCGGACCAGGTGCTCGACCTGTCCGTACAGGCCGGAGATCCGGGCGCGCTGGTCGAAGGCGAACATCCTGTCCACCGGGTCGCCGTGCCCGGGCACGATGACGGTGTCCTCGTCGATCAGGCCGAGCACGCCGTCCAGCGCGCTGGGCCAGTCCTTCAGGTGGCAGTCCTCGCCGAAGGCCGGTGGGCCGGACTGCTCGAGCAGGTCGCCGGCGAAGACCAGGTTGGCGTCCGGGACTATCGCCACCACGTCGCCGTCGGTGTGGCCCCGTCCGAAGTGGACGAACTCGACCCGGCGCCCGCCCAGGTCGACCACGCGGGCCAGCGCGAGCGGATGACTCGGGGCCACCACGTCGCCGACCCCAACCCCATGCTCGGCGGCGACGGCGGGCAGGCCGGGGTCCTGCAACCGACCGGCGAGGGTCTCGTGACCGTAGCCGGGCACG
Organism: Actinomycetes bacterium; assembly: GCA_023432725.1. Classification (GTDB taxonomy): domain Bacteria; phylum Actinomycetota; class Actinomycetes; order Propionibacteriales; family Propionibacteriaceae; genus Propionicimonas. The sequence goes on from JAEYUH010000266.1 coordinate 3,164, forward strand.
CCTGCGAAGCCTGCCAGCCCGAACCAGTGGTCCCAGTGCCAGTGGGTGATCGCGACGGCGGTCACCGGGACGCCGGCCACCGCCTCCGCGGCCCTGCGGATGGCTGCGCCCTGGGCGGGGGAGGAGCCGGTGTCGACGACGAGTGCCCCCGTCTCGCCCACCACCAGACCGATGTTCACCGCGGCCGGCTGCGCGACGGCGACGTACGCGCCGTCAGCTACCGGACGGAACGACTCGGGTTGCACGTCGGACATGGCGTTCACGATAACCGAGCCGCACGGGCCGCATTGCCGGGGCACGGCCCCGTCCTGCTCCTGACCGGCGCCGTGACGCGGTAGACTGGCACTCAATCCCTACGAGTGCCAACGACGAAGCGGGAGGCGCGCCATGCTCGACGATCGGAAGTTGGCAATCCTTCGCGCCATCGTGACCGATTACGTCTCCATGCGGGAGCCGGTCGGCTCCAAGGCGCTGGTCGAGCGGTACCAGTTGGACGTCTCCCCTGCCACCGTCCGCAACGACATGGCGGTGCTGGAGGAGGAGGGCTACATCACGCAGCCGCACACCTCGGCCGGCCGGATCCCCACCGACAAGGGGTACCGGTTGTTCGTGGACCGGCTCGGGGCGGTCAAGCCGCTGTCAGGAGCCGAGCGGCGCGCCATCGAGACCTTCATGGCCGGCGCCCTCGACATCGACGACGTGGTGCGGCGCACCGTCCGGCTGCTCGCCCAGATAACCCACCAGGTGGCGATCGTGCAGTACCCGATCGAGCTGGGATCCTCCATCCGGCACGTCGAACTCGTCAACCTGGGCGGTGACCGGGGGCTGGTGATCCTGGTGACCTCGGTGGGACGGGTGGAGCAGCGCGCCATCGACACCGCAGGGGCGTCCGCCGAGGCGATCGGCGACCTGCGCGGCCGGCTGAACGCCGCGCTCGTCGGCCTCGCCCCGGGCCGGGCCACCGCGACCCTGCGCGGCCTGACCGACGACCTGCCGCCTGACCTGCGTCAGCTCGGCGCCGTGGTGGTCCCCGCGCTGCTCGAGATCCTCGGCGGCCAGCAGTCCGGACGGGTGGTGGTCGGCGGCGTCCCCAACCTGACCCGCTTCTCCGACCAGTTCGAGACAACCGTCAAGCCGGTGCTCGAGGCTCTCGAGGAGCAGGTGGTGCTGCTCCGGCTGCTCGGGGAGGCAGCCAGCGCCGATGAGGTGATGGTGCGGATCGGGCACGAGAACCCGTACGAGTCGCTGCAGACGACCTCGGTGGTGGCCAGCGCCTACGGCAGCGCCCCGGAGTCGTGGGCGACCTTGGGTATCGTCGGTCCGACGCGGATGGACTACCCGTCGACGATCGCCGCGGTCCGCGCGGTGGCCCGTTACGTCGGGCGCTTCCTGGCAGAAGGATGAGTGTGAGCACTGACTACTACGAGGTGCTGGGGGTTCCGCGCGACGCCAGTTCCGAGCAGATCAAGAAGGCCTACCGCAGGCTGGCCATGAAGTACCACCCCGACGTGGCCGACGCCCCCGACGCCGCGGAGAAGTTCAAGCAGATCGGCGAGGCCTACGAGGTGCTGCACGATCCGCACAAGCGGTCGGTGTACGACCGCGGCGGTGACCCGCTGGGCAGCTCCGGTGGTGGGTTCGGAGGCTTCGGCTTCCCGGGAGGGACCTACGACTTCACCAACCTCGTCGACGCGATGTTCGGCGCCCAGGCCACCAGCCGCGGCCCGCGTTCCCGGATCCGCAAGGGCCAGGACGCCCTGGTCCGGCTCGGCCTCACCCTGGCCGAGGCCGCGTTCGGGGTGACCAAGCCGCTGCGGGTGGACACCGCGGTGGTCTGCCCCCGGTGCAACGGTGGCGGTGCCAACCCCGGCAGTTCGCCGGTGACCTGCAGCACCTGCCACGGCCAGGGCGAGGTCACCCAGGTGCAGCGGTCCTTCCTCGGTGACATCCGCACCTCGCAGACCTGCCCGGCCTGCCGTGGGTACGGCACGATCATCCCCGACCCGTGCGGGGAGTGCTCCGGTGAGGGACGGGTCCGCAGCAGCCGGACCATCAACGTCAAGATCCCGGCGGGGGTGAGCACCGGCAACCGGATCCACCTCGATTCCCAGGGCGAGGTCGGCCCCGGCGGTGGTCCGGCCGGTGACCTGTACGTCGAGCTCACCGTCGCCGCGCACGAGGTCTTCCGTCGCAACGGCGACGACCTCGAGGTGGTGGTGAAGGTGCCGATGACGGCCGCCGCGCTCGGCACCGAGATCAACCTGGCCACGCTCGAGGCGGAACGCGACGATCTCGACGAGGCCGATGCCACCGTGTCGGTACCGATCCCTGCCGGCACCCAGTCCGGCACCCGGATCGCGGTTCCCGGCCGTGGCGTGCCCCGGCTGCGCGGAGGTGGCCGCGGCGAGCTGGGGGTCACCCTGCTGGTGCAGACCCCCACCAAGCTCGACGATGAGCAGCGCGACCTGCTGCGCAGGTTCGCCGAACTGCGCGACGAGAGTCGTCCCGAGGTGGCGGCCGACCGTCACAAGGGCGGCGTCCTGGGCTGGCTGAAGGAGACCTTCTCGTGACCGAGCCGCTGTTCCTCTCCCTGCTCGACGACCCCCAGCCCGGGGAACGGGTGACCCTCGGCGGCGACGACGGACGTCACGCCGCCCAGGTCCGGCGGATCCGCACCGGGGAGGTGCTGTGGATCAGCGACGGCGCCGGCACCGCCGTCCGCGGGCCCGTGGTCGAGGTCGGCAAGCAGAAGGTGATCATCGAGGTCGCCGAGGTGGTGCACCAGCCCGCAGGGCCCGTCACCTACGTCGCCGTGCAGGCGTTGCCCAAGGGTGACAGGGCGCAGCTGGCCGTCGAGCTGCTCACCGAGCTGGGAGTGGACGAGATCCTGCCCTGGCAGGCCGAGCGCTCGGTGGTGAGGTGGACGCCGGACCGGGTGGAACGTGGCCTGACCAAGTGGCGGGCCACCGCCAGGGAGGCGGCCAAGCAGTCCCGCCGGTTCCGGGTGCCGACGGTGAGCGCGCCGCTGACCACCGCCGAGCTCGCGCTGCGGATCGCCCAGACCGCGCTGACCGTCGTCCTGCACGAGAGCGCCACCGACCCGCTGGCCGGGCTCGAGATCCCCGGTGAGGGCGAGATCATGTTCATCGTCGGCCCCGAGGGCGGGCTCAGCGACCGTGAGGTCGAGACCTTCCGCGCCGCCGGCGGCAAGGTGGTGCTGATCGCCGACACAGTGCTGCGGACCTCGACGGCAGGGGTGGTGGCGCTCGCCCAGCTCCAGGCCCTCGGCGCCCGTGCCTCCGGCTGAGCCGGCCGGGGACGCCGGGCAGCCGGCGCCGGCGTCCTTCCGGTTCGAGCCGGGCGCCGTGCTGCCCGGCGGGGTGGGGCGCACGGGGGTGATCCACACCCCGCACGGCGAGATCCGGACGCCCGCCTTCATCGCCGTCGGCACCAAGGCGACCGTCAAGGCCGTCCTGCCCGAGGCGGTGGCCGCGGTGGGTGCCCAGGCCGTCCTGGCCAACGCGTATCACCTCTACCTCCAGCCCGGCTCGGACATCGTGGACGCAGCCGGCGGGCTGGGCGCGTTCATGAACTGGCCCGGCCCCACCTTCACCGACTCCGGCGGCTTCCAGGTGATGAGCCTCGGGGTGGGGTTCAAGAAGGTGCTCGCGATGGACACCGTCGGGGTGACCAGCGACGACGTCATCGCCGAGGGCAAGACCCGGCTGGCCCACGTCGACGACGACGGGGTCACCTTCCGCTCCCACCTCAACGGCGATCTGCACCGGTTCACCCCCGAGGTGTCGATGCGGATCCAGCACGAGCTCGGCGCCGACATCATGTTCGCCTTCGACGAGCTGACCACGCTGATGAACACCCGGGGCTACCAGGAGCGCTCGGTGGAGCGGACCCACGCCTGGGCGGTGCGCTGCCTGGCCGAACACGACCGGCTGACCACCCAGCGGGCCGACAAGCCGTACCAGGCGCTGTTCGGCGTCGTCCAGGGTGCACAGTACGAGGACCTGCGGCGGCGGGCGGCCCGCGGGCTCGCCGACCTCGAGGTCGAGGGACGCGGGTTCGACGGGTTCGGCATCGGCGGCGCGCTCGAGAAGGAGAACCTGGGCACCATCGTCGGCTGGGTGACCGAGGAACTGCCCTTCGACAAGCCACGACACCTGCTGGGGATCTCCGAGCCGGACGACTTCTTCGCCGCCATCGAGGCCGGCGCCGACACCTTCGACTGCGTGATGCCATCCCGGGTGGCGCGCAACGGCGCCCTGTACACCACCGCCGGCCGGTTCAACGTGGTGACCGCGGCCAACCGCCGCAACTTCGCACCGATCGACGAGTCCTGCGACTGCTACACCTGCGCGCACTACACCAGGGCCTACCTGCACCACCTGTTCAAGGCCAAGGAGATGCTCGCCTCGACGCTGTGCACGATCCACAACGAGCGGTTCACAGTCCGGCTGGTCGACGACATCAGGGCCGCCATCGAGACCGGCGACTTCGCCGCCTTCCGCACCGAGTTCCTCGGCCGCTT
>JAEYUH010000023.1 GCA_023432725.1 Actinomycetes bacterium
GGTCGTGGTGACCCACGACCCCACCGTCGCCGAACGGTGCGATCAGGTCGCCGTCCTCGCCGACGGCACGGTGACAGTCTCATGACCCACACCACCTGGCGGGCCGGCTCCAGCATCAGCGAAGGGCTGCGCACCCTGCGCGACGGCGGCTGGCTGACCGCCACCCTCGTCCTGATCGTGACCGCGGTCACCGCCGTCACCATCAGCGTCGACCTGATCACCGTCTCCGGCATCCTCGCCGCCGAACGTGCCTACCTCGACGCCGGCGGCGACGTCATCGTCGCCGAAGGCCAACCCACCAACGCCACCATCACCGCCCTCCAACCCCACACCAGCGGCGGCCTCCAAGTTGGCACCGGAGCCCTGGACGCCGCCCGCTGCGCCGCGCTCACCGACCTTCCGGGCGTGCGCGCCGCCGCAGCGGTCAGCGTCCTGCCAGGAACCGGACTCGCCGGGCGACCCGAAGCCACACTGACGATCGGTGCCGCCACCCGCGGTATCACTGACATCCTCGACCTGGCCGACCCCAACCTCCAGGTGATCACCACCCCCACTCTCGCCGAACGCTGGGGCTGGGGCCCCGGCACCTGGATCGAACCTGTCGACCCGCCACAACCCCTGCCCGACGGCACCCTTCGCCTCGACGCGATCACCCCCCTGGACCGCCTCGGCCAGGAATGGGACACCACCGTGGTCATCCCCCGCACCGCCGCCGGTCCCGCCGACCAGTGCTACCTGCGCATCCACCCCCAGTACCGCGACACCCTCCAAGCCACCCTGCCAGCCCGGCTCGGCGAATCACCGGCCCTGCGCATCGTTGTCCGCGACATCATCCCCACCGGGCCCTACAGCCTCGACCCCAGCGCCGACTTCACCAGCAGGGTCACCCGCCACGCCGGGCTGGCCGGCGGCGCCCTCGCCGGCGCCATCCTCAGCCTCGTGATGATCCTGCGACGCGGACGAGCCGCCCTCTATGCCAGCGTCGGCGTCGGATACCCCGACGGCGTCCTGATCCGCTGGACCGAATACCTCCTCCCGCTGATCGCCGGCCTCGCCTGGGGCACCGGCTGGGCACTCGCCCTCGCCACCACCACCGGCACCCCCCTCGCCGTCGCCACCGGTCTCGGGCTACGCCAAGCCGCCACCGTCCTCGCCACCGGCGCCATAATCGTCGTGCTCACCGGGCTCGCCAGACCCACAACCATGACAGCCCTGAAAGACCGCTGAAGGCCCAGGGTCCGGGGCAGGCTCGGTCGTTCCGGCCGCCCAACCCCTGCCGGAGCGCTCAGCGGAGAGACGCCCGCGCTCGGCGCGGCAGAAGCGGGCGGTCCGTCACAGTTGGGTCACTCCATCCGCTCGTGCACCCGCAGGTCGGCGTCTTGGTCGATACTCGATCCGGAGGTTCTCGATGCCGACGCTGCCCAGTCCCAGAGCGGCCGTTCCGCCTAGGCCGTTTGAGTTCGCGCCGATCGGCTTGTCGGCCGCGGCAGCACTGTGCCTCGCCCTGCCCATCCTCCGATTCGGAGCGGTGTCGCTTCCATGCCCAGGCGGCGACTTCGAGCAGCAGTGCTTGGCCCAGGCCGACAGCACCTCGACCATCGCCGCGGGCTTCGCCGTCGTCGCTGTCGTCCTCTTCGTGGCCGCAGCCCTGACCGGAGTCGCCCGTCGCAAGCTGCAGTTCCAAGCCCCGCCGAACTGGCCACCACCGCCCGCGGGGTGGCAACCGCCGCGGAACTGGCAGCCACCAGCCGACTGGCCGAACGCACCCAACGGATGGCGGTACTGGCGCATGGGCTAGCGGAGGCGCAGGACTCTGCAAGCGGCGCGTAGCCCGTGCCGACGCACGACTCTCGGCACCATCGCCCGCGCGGCGTGGGGCATGAGCGACACGCTTCAGCGAGTACCGTGAGACGTGTCATTCTTCAGGCGGCGCCCCGAGGAGCCCTACGACTACGGGGCGGTCGAAGACCCGTGCGAAGTGTGTGGCCATGAGAAGTCAGCACACCCGTCCCCCGGTCAACGGGATCTCACCCGCTGCGCGATCTGTATCTGGGAAGAAGACACCGACCAGCGCGACACCGCAGACATGTGTGCGGTGCGCTACGCCCGCCAAGACTGAGGCCCTCCGAAGGAGCGCTCATCGGCATGAGAGTGACGTTTCGCCCGCGCGGGTTCCCGGTGCGCGGAGCAGGCGCGCGACCGCAGCTACCGGAAGATCAGCGTCCGCTGCACCACGAAGTTCACCGTGGTTGCCACCCCCTGGGCCACCACGAACCCCACCGACTGCGCCGCCAGCACACTGCCCGTGGCCCCCAGCACCCAGGGGTAGTTCAGCGCGAAGAGCCCAACCTGGACGGCGAAGGTGAGCCCGTACAACACGACAACGGCGGCGAACCGGCGCTTGCTGGGCGCGGCCCTGAAGGTCCAGCGCCGGTTGAGGAGGTAAGCGGTGGTGGTGCCGGCCACGAAGGAGAGGGCCTTGGCGAGGTTGGGGCCCAGGCCCAGCGCCATCAGCCCGAGCAACAGCCCGTAGTCGACCACCGCCGAGAGCCCGCCGGAGACGACGAAGCGCAGCAACTGGGTGCCCAGCGGAAGCCGGACGGACTCGTCGGGGCTCACTCGCCGGGGTCCGGTGGACGGGGTTCGACGCGCCGGTCGTCCCCGAACAGCAGTTCGGTCATCAGGACGTGGACCTGCTCGACGTCGGGGATGTCGTGCAGGGCTACCGGCGCCTCGGCCGCGGTGGTGAGGACGAGGGTGCCGCACCCGAGCATCCGGTCGAGCAGGCTGCGCGAGTAGGCGACGTTGTTGATCCGGCTCAGCGGCAGGTCGTGACCGGTCTTGTGCAGGATGCCGCGGCGGGTGATGATCCGGCGGTCGGTCAGGGTGTAGGTGGTCGTCAACCAGCGCAGGTAGGGCGCCACCACCCAGGCTGCGAGCGCGGCAGCGGCGAGGCCGAACTCGACCCAAATCGCCCACGGTTGCCAGCGGCTCGGCGTCGCGGCGACCGCGACTCCCGCGGCGACGGCGATCACCAGCAGCGCGACCACCGGCCAGACCAGCGCCTTGCCGTGGGTGCGCAGGTGCAGCAACTCCGCCTCGTCGGTTCCGAGATACTTGCCTGGCAGCCCCACGTCACCCATGGTTCCACATCGCCGGGGCAGCTTCAGCGCAGGTGCCAGACATCGCCGGCGGCGAACTCGCGGACGCCGGACGCCGTGCGCACCAGCAGCCTCCCGTCGGCGTCCACCCCCACCGCGTCGCCTTCGGCCCCCTCACCCCCGCCGAGGTCGACCCGCACCCGGCGTCCAATGGTGGCGCAGGCAGCGGCGTACTCGTCACGCAGGTCGGCGCCCGCCAGCCAGCGGGTGTAGCGCCCCTCGAAGGCCCGCAGCACAGCGAGCACCACCGCTGCGGGATCGCTGTCGGCACCCTCGATCGCCAACGAGGTGGCGGTCGGCACCGGGAGGTCCGCCGCGCCCAGCCGGGTGTTGATCCCCATCCCGATCACCACCGCCGGGCCGGACGCCGTCGCCACCTGCTCGGCGAGGATGCCGCACAGCTTGCGATCCCCCACCAGCACGTCGTTGGGCCACTTCAGCCGGGCCTGCAGGCCGGCCGCGGCGCGCACCCCGTCCACGACCGCCAGGCCGGCCACCAGCGGCAGCCACAGCCAGCGCGCCGGCTCGGCCGCCGGGGGCCTCAGCATCATCGAGAGCGCCAGCGAGTCCCCCGGTGGCGCCGTCCACACCCTGGTGAACCTGCCGCGGCCCGCGGACTGGTGGTCGGCGACCAGCACCGCACCGCCCGGAGCCCCGCTCCGGGCCAGGGCTGCCAGGTCCGCATTGGTCGAGCCGGTCTCGGCAACGGCGTCCACGCGGGTCCAGAACCTGTCCCCCAATGCACCAGCCAGGCGGTCCGCGTCAACCAGTGGTTCCACGGGCGACCACCCTATGCCCCGGGCGTCCGGGCGCTCTATGGTCGGGGCATGGGGATCGACATCCACACGACCGCGGGCAAGCTCGCCGACCTTGCCAACCGCCGTGATGAAGCGTTGAACCCCAGCCCCCCGGCCGCGGTGGAGAAGGTGCACGCGCAGGGCAAGATGACCGCCCGCGAGCGCGTCCTCGCCCTGCTCGACGAGGGCACCTTCGCCGAGTTCGACAGGTTCTCCCGCCACCGCTCCTCCTCCTTCGGGATGGAGGCGAAGCGCCCCTACACCGACGGCGTGATCACCGGCGTCGGCGCCATCCACGGCCGTCCGGTCTGCGTCTTCTCCCAGGACGTCACCCTGTTCGGCGGCGCGCTCGGCGAGGTGTACGGCGAGAAGATCGTGAAGATCATCGACTTCGCCATCAAGACCGGCTGCCCGATCATCGGGATCAACGAGGGCGGCGGCGCCCGGATCCAGGAGGGTGTGGTCTCCCTCGACCTGTACTCCCAGATCTTCCGCCGCAACACCCTCGCCTCGGGGGTGATCCCGCAGATCTCGCTGATCATGGGCGCCGCCGCCGGTGGCCACGTCTACTCCCCCGCGCTGACCGACTTCGTGGTGATGGTCGACCAGACCTCGCAGATGTTCATCACGGGTCCCGCGGTGATCAAGACGGTCACCGGCGAGGACGTCAGCATGGAGGACCTCGGTGGGGGACGGACGCACTCCACCAAGTCGGGCAACTCTCATTACCTGGCCGCCGACGAGGCCGACGCCATCGAGTACGTCCGCGAACTGCTGACCTACCTGCCGCAGAACAACCTCGAGGACCCGCCGGTCTTCGACGAGGACGAGGCTGACCTCACCTTCACCGACCACGACCGGGTGCTCGACACCGTCATTCCCGACTCGCCGAACCAGCCCTACGACATGCACGAGGTGATCCGCCGGGTGCTGGACGACGACGAGTTCCTCGAGGTGCACAAGCTCTACGCGCCGAACATCATCTGCGGGTTCGGACGGGTGGAGGGCCGCGCCGTCGGGGTGATCGCCAACCAGCCTCTCGTCTACGCCGGTTGCCTCGACATCAAGGCGTCGGAGAAGGCGGCCCGCTTCGTGCGCACCTGCGACGCCTTCAACATCCCGATCCTCACCTTCGTCGACGTCCCGGGCTTCCTGCCCGGCACCGACCAGGAGTGGGACGGAATCATCCGCCGCGGCGCGAAGCTGATCTACGCCTACGCCGAGGCCACCGTCCCGCTGGTGACGGTGATCACCCGCAAGGCCTACGGCGGGGCCTACTGCGTGATGGGGTCGAAGCCGCTCGGCGCCGACGTGAACCTGGCCTGGCCGACGGCGCAGATCGCGGTGATGGGAGCCGAGGGCGCGGTGAACATCCTCTACCGGCGTGAACTCGCCGATTCCGACGAACCGCAGGCCCGCCGCGAACAGCTGATCCAGGAGTACAACGACGAACTCGCGAACCCCTACGTCGCCGCCGAGCGCGGCTACGTGGACAAGGTGATCTTCCCGCACGAAACCCGTGCGCAGATCATCAGGGTGCTGCGGCTGCTGCGCACCAAGCGCCAGCAGCTGCCACCGAAGAAGCACGGGAACATCCCGCTATGAGCGAACCCGACGCCGGGCCCGCCCTGGAGATCCGGTCCGGTCACCCGACCGATGCCGAACTCGCCGCGCTGACCGCCGTCCTCGTCGCCCTGCAACGGGCCAGGCCGGCTCCGCACCCCCCGGTCGCCAGCACCCTCGCGGGCGGCTGGCGTTCCTACTGGCACACGGTGCGGACCCCTCTCGTCCCCGGACGCGAGGCATGGCGCAGCAGCTTCCGAACCTGAGAAAGGAAGACCGATGACCACCAACGCCGTCGACGAGATCCTGATGGACGTCGACCTGCGGGCCCTGGCCGACCAGCTGGGCACCGACCCCGACGAGGTGCGGCGGGTGGCGCAGACCGCCATCCCCACCCTGCTCGGCAGCATGCAGGCCAACGCCGCCGATCCGCAGGGCCGCGAGAGCCTGCTCGGAGCGCTCGGCCACCACACCGAGCAGATCAACGACCTGGACGCCATCGACACCGAGGACGGCCGGCGGATCCTCGGCCATGTCTTCGCCGACGACCCCAGCCGGATCCAGCCCCTTGCCGGTCAGGACGGGGGCCTGCTGTCGCGGCTGCTGCCGATGCTCGCCCCGCTCGTGATGAGCTGGCTGGCCCGCAAGGTGCTGGGCGGCGGGGGTGCCGCCCAGCAGTCCGGCGGAGGCGGGCTCGGCGACCTGCTGGGCGGCCTGCTCGGTGGGGGCGGCTCGGCCGGCGGCGGCGGTCTGGGCGACATCCTCGGGCAGGTGCTCGGGGGTGCGCTCGGCGGCGCCCCCGCTGCCCCCAGCCAGCCCGGCCGGCCCAGCTCCCCCGGCTCCTTCGGCGACGGCACCACGACGCCCGGCCAGTGGGACATTCCCGGCGACGCCGGGGCGGCCCGCGGCGGGCAGTCCGATCCGCTGGGTGACCTGCTCGGCCAGATCCTCGGCCGGCGGTGAGCCCTGCCGCGCCGCGAGTGGTCCTCGCCTCCCGGTCACCGGCCCGGCTCGCCACCCTGCAGTCGGCCGGGATCGACCCCGAGGTGGTGGTGTCGGGCTTCGACGAGGAGTCGATCGACCTCGCCGACCCGGCAGAGCTGGTCGCGGCGCTGGCACGGGCCAAGGCCGAGTCGGTGGCCGCAGGGCTGCCCGCCGGCGACGACCTGCTGGTGATCGGCTGTGACTCCGTCCTCGATTTCGAGGGCGAGGTGCACGGCAAGCCGGCCGACGCCGAACAGGCCGCCCTGCGGTGGCGCCGAATCCGTGGCCGGAGCGGGGTGCTGCGCACCGGCCACCACCTGCTGCTGCGGCGCGGGGGCGTGGTGACGTCCCGTACCGCCGTCGAGAGCACGGTGGTGTGGTTCGCCGACCTCACCGACGACGAGATCGAGGCCTACGTCGCGACCGGTGAGCCGGTGGAGGTGGCCGGGGCCTTCACCATCGACGGCCTGGGCGGCGCCTACATCACCAGGCTCGAGGGCGACCCGCACGC
>JAEYUH010000064.1 GCA_023432725.1 Actinomycetes bacterium
CGTGCAGCCGGAGTGGTTGCTGCCGCTGCCGTTCTGGCCGCGGCTGGTCGCGGCGACCCTGCTGGCCTTCGTCCCGATCTTCCTGGCGAATGTGGCCTTCGCGAAGCGGTTCGCCGCCTCGGACGACTCCCAGGGTGCGTTCGGGCTGAACCTGCTCGGCGCGATCGTGGGGGGCTGCCTGGAGTACGCGGCGTTGATTACCGGCTACGGCAACCTGCTGATCCTGGTCGGGCTGCTCTACCTGGTCGCCTTCCTGCTCACCCCGCGGCGGGCGGTCGCCTGAGGTCGGGCTCCTCGTCCTCGTCCGGTTCCTCAGGGCTCGGCGGGGTGGCCTCGCGCCCGACCAGCCGCCCGCGGACCGCGTCCTGAGTCGCCCGACCCGGTCGCCGGAAGGCGAGCAGCCGCCGCATCCGCGCCAGGGCGAGGGTCGGCGGCTCCGGACGGGTGAAGGCCCACTCCGGGTCGGTGAGCATGCGGGCTCCGGCGAGCCCTGCGATCATGGCGATCGCGACCAGGACCGTGGAGACCCCCGAGTTCAGGGCGCTCACCACGTCGGACTGGTCGAAGTAGAGCAGGGTGCGCAGGGCCGAGCCGCCGGGGATCACCACCAGCACCACCGGCACGGTCATGATGATCTTCGTCATGTGGAACACCCTGGCGACCAGCGCGCAGCTCAGGCCCATCAGGAAGGTTCCGATGAAGGTCGCGACATGGGGACGCACGCCGGCGTCGAGCAGCAGCAGCCGCGGCAGGTTGCAGGCGGCCGCGATCAGCCCTGAGGCGACCGCCATCCGCAGCGGCGAGTTGAACATCGTCGCCCAGCCGAAGACCGCGAAGAAGGACGCCACCAGCGAGAGCGTGAGCACCACCGGCAGCGGCGCGTCCAGCGGCGGCACCGGGTCGGCCGACAGGCCCGACAGCGTCGCCACCAGCCAGACGCCGATTGTGATGCACAACAGGACCATCGCGGCGTAGACCAGGCGCGGGATCCCTGCCTGCAGATCGATCCGGGCCAGGTCGAGGCCGGCCGTCACCAACGGGAACCCGGGGATCAGGAAGATGCAGGCGCTGATGAACCCCGCCGCGGTGCGCGGGCTGGGTTCGCCGACCACCAGGTCGAGCAGCCCGCTGAAGCCGAGGTACAGCCCCGAGGCGACCGCTGCCGAGATCAGCACCGTGGCCAGGTGGTTGAGCTGCCAGGCGCCCTGCCTGCGGTGCAGCCAGTAGGCCAGCGCCGAGGCCGGCAGGACGGCCAGCACCTCGCGCCAGCTGCCGCCGCCCAGCACCGCGATCGAGGCGCAGGCGAAGGCGACGAGCACCACCAGCGCCCACTCGGGGTAGAGCCGCGGGGTCTGCTCGATCTCGCGCAGCCTCGCGTCCACCTCGGTCACGGTGGCCCTGGCGGGCAGCGTGTTGCCGAGGTCCTGCAGCATCGCGATGCGGTGGGCGTTCACCCCGGGGTTGGGGATCTCGCCGACCTGGGTGCGGAAGGTGCGCCTGCGTCCCACGGTGAGGGTGACCGAGGTGAACGAGATGTCGGCGTGCAGCCGCTGAATGCCGACGGTGGCGGCGACAGACTGCATCAGCTCGCGGACCCGCAGCCCGCTGGTGCCGGCGCCGAGCATCAGGATGCCGGCCTTCAGCACGACGTCGGAGCGGCGGATCAGGTGCTTGGGTTCGAGGGCGTCCTCATACTCGTGTTCATCGAACCGTGGGTCCGCCACCCCGTCCACACCCGTCATGGCACCACCGTATTTCACTCCGCGGGGCGTTCCTGACCGCCGGCCGCCTCCCGCTGCGGGTAGAGGGTCTCGCCGGACTCGAGCATCGCGACGTACTTCTCGATGTTGCGGACCCGGGCGGCCTCGGTCTTGAGGTGGTGCAGCCGGAACAGGAGGGCGTACCGGTTCTGGGAGCTGAGCGCCGCGAAGGCCGCCGCCGCGGCCGGGTGGGAGGCCAGTGCGGCGGCGAGATCGTCGGGAACCGTGATCGTGGCCGGCCCGGGGTAGGCGGCTGCCCACCGTCCGTCCGCCTTGGCGCGCTCCATCTCGGCCAGGCCGCGGGGACGCATCCGCCCTTCGGCCACCAGCCGCTCGGCGATCTCCACATTGCGGGCCGACCAGGTGCTGCGGGACCGGCGCTTGCAGAACCGCTGCAACGAGGTCGCGTCGTCCCTGCTGCGCGAGATCGCGTCGATCCACCCCGAGCACAGCGCCTCTTCGAGGGCGGTGGCGTGGGTGAGGGTGGTGGGGGCCGGCTTGCCCTTCTTCGCCAGCACCAGCCACGCCTCGTCGGCGGTGTCCTCGTTGGTGTCCAGCCAGGCCCGCCAGGCGGCGAGATCGGGCAGCACGAGTTCGCGGGGGTCGCTCACCTGCCCGATGCTACGGGGCGTCCCCGACACTGGACAGGGGCGGCATGATGGGGTCAGCCCGACGAAGGAGTCACCGATGACGTTCGTGCAGCAGTGGCAGTTGCGCGCGGCGTTCGCCCGCAGCCTCTCCGACATGTACGGCACCGAGGTGCCGGCCTACACCACGTTGCTGGAGGTCTCGCACGAGGTGAACGCGGACGTGATGGCGGCCGACCCGGACGCCGCCCAGCGGCTCGGCAGCATCGACAGGGTGACCGCCGAGCGGCACGGTGCGATCCGGCTCGGCAGCCCCACCGAGATGGCGCAGGTGGCGCGGATCTTCGGCGCGATCGGGATGTACCCGGTCGGCTTCTACGACCTGCGGGAGGCTGCCACCTCGGCGATCCCCGTGGTGTCGACGGCCTTCCGTCCGATCGACGCCGAGGAGTTGGCCAGGAACCCGTTCCGGGTCTTCACGTCGATGATCACGCCCTCGGACCGCCGCTTCTTCGACGCCGACCTGCAGCAGCGGCTGGAGGCCTTCCTCGCGGACCGGCAGATCTTCTCCCCCGACCTGCTCGCGCTGGCTGACCGGGCCGAGGCCGAGGGCGGCCTGTCCGAGCCCGACGCGGCCGAGTTCCTCCGGCTCGCCACCGCCACCTTCGAGCTCTCCCGGGAACCGGTGGACGCAGCCTGGTACCGCGAACTCGAGGTCGTGTCGGCGGTCGCCGCCGACATCGGCGGGGTCCGCTCCACCCACATCAACCACCTCACCCCGCGCGTGCTCGACATCGACGCCCTCTACCGGCGGATGTCCGAGCGGGGCATCACGATGATCGACGACATCCAGGGACCGCCCAAGTGGGAGGGGCCCGATGTCCTGCTGCGGCAGACCTCCTTCCGCGCCCTGGCCGAGCCCCGGTTGTTCCGGCTGGCCGACGGCAGCGTCGTCGAGGACGCGCTGCGGGTGCGGTTCGGCGAGGTGGAGGCACGCGGCATCGCGCTGACCAGGCAGGGCAGGGCCATCTACGACGCCGGGATCGTGGCGGCCGCCCGTCGCGGCGCGGAGGCGGCGGCCGCGGGGCAGCCGCTGGACGCCGAGGGCCGCCAGCAGGTGCTGCGCGAGCTCTGGCGGGCCGGCTTCCCGCTCACCGAGGCCGAGCTGGACGACCAGGGGCTGGCCTACTTCACCTATCAGCGCGGCGCGGACGGCCAGATCGTCAGGTCGCCGATCGTCTACGAGGACTTCCTGCCGGCCAGCGCAGCAGGGATCTTCCAGTCCAACCTCACCTCCGACGGCTCCAAGGACACGACCAAGGAGGGGACGGCCCTGGACGCTGACTGGCTCAGCGGCGTGCTCGGACGCACCCTGCACGACCCGTTCGAGCTGTACGCCGCCCAGAGCGACGCCTCCCGCGCCTCCGTCTCGGGTGGACGCCGGTGAGCGGGACGGAGCCCGACCTGGACTACCTCGGCGTGAACCGGGCGAACTGGGACGCGAGGGCGCGGATCCACGCCACCGGCTACGACATCGACAGGCTGCTCGCCGACCCGGCCGCCCTGTCGGACGTGGTGAGGTTCGACGCCGACCGGCTGGGTGACCTGACCGGTCTCGACGTCGTCCACCTGCAGTGCCACATCGGCACCGACACCCTCAGCCTCGCCCGGTTGGGCGGACGCGTCACCGGTCTTGACCTGTCGGGTGAGTCGCTGGCGGTGGCCCGCGAACTCGCCGACCGGGCCGGGGCGTCCATCGACTACGTGCAGTCCGACGTCTACGGTGCCGTCGCGGCGCTCGGCGCGGGACGGTTCGACCTCGTCTACACCGGGATCGGCGCGATCTGCTGGCTGCCGAGCATCCGGCGCTGGGCCGAGGTGGTGGCTGCGCTGCTGCGGCCAGGGGGCCGGCTGTTCATCAGGGACGGCCACCCGGTGCTGAACTCCGTGCTCGCGATGGTGGTGGCCGAGGAGCACCCCGATCGCGCCCAGCAGCCCTGGGTGTCGGGCCCGGGCGCTGCGACCCCGGCCCTGGAGTTGCCCTACTTCGAGCAGGCCGAGCCGATGCGCTGGGTCGAGGAGACCACCTACGCCGGGGACGGCGTGGTCGCGTCCCCGGAGTCGGTGGAGTGGAACCACGGGCTGGGCGAGATCGTCACGGCTGTGCTGGACGCGGGGCTCGAGCTGACAGCGCTGGTCGAACACGACAGCGTGCCCTGGGAGGCGTTGCCCGGCCTGATGGAGTACGACCCCGCGACCGGGGAGTACCGGCTCAGCGAGCGCCCCGAACGGCTGCCCGCGAGCTTCACCTTGATCGCGCGCCAACCGTCCGATCCCGGGCAACGGGCCTAGGGTGAGCCTGTGACGACGCGCATTGTGGAGTGGGACGAGGGAGTCTGGAGCACGCCGCCGGTGAGCTCCGAGGTCGACGGCGGTGACCTGGTGGTGACCGCCGTGGAGGGTTCGGACGCG
>JAEYUH010000099.1 GCA_023432725.1 Actinomycetes bacterium
GCGGACTGGCCGTCACCGGCCGCCCGGATCGCGGTCGAGCCGCCGCGGGCGGCGTCGCCGCCGGTGTAGACGCCGTGCAGCGAGGTCTCCTTCGAGCCGTCCTCGGGCTGCTCGATGGTGCCGTAGCGGGAGACCGCCAGGCGCGGCTCGGAATCCTTGATGATCGGGTTCGCCGAGTTGCCCAGCGCCATGATCACCAGGTCGGCGTCCATCTGCTCGGTGATCCCTGTGGGCAGCGGGCTGCGGCGGCCGGAGGCGTCCGGCTCGCCGAGGCCCATCACCTCGACGGTGGCACCGGTCACGAACCCGGTCTTGGTGTCCCCGCTGAACTCGACGGGGGAGCGGAGCACCGCGAGCTCGATGCCCTCCTCGAGGGCGTGTTCGAGTTCCTCGACGCGGGCAGGCATCTCGGCCCGGGTCCGCCGGTACACGATGGTGACCTGGCCGCCCAGCCTGCGGGCGGTGCGGGCGGCGTCCATCGCGGTGTTGCCGCCGCCGATGATCAGCACCTGCTTGCCGCGGACGGTGGGCAGCGGGGTCTCGCGCTCGTCCTTGTGGGCCTGCATCAGGTTCACCCGGGTGAGGAACTCGTTGGCGCTCATCACGTTCAGCAGGTGCTCGCCCGGCACGTTGAGGAACCGGGGCAGGCCCGCCCCCGAGCCGACGAAGACCCGGGCGAAGCCGGCCTCCTTCAGCTGCTCGATGGTGGCGGTCTTGCCGACCACGAAGTTGGTGACGAACCGGCCGCCCAGCAGCTTGATCTTGGCGACGACGTCGTCGATCAGCTGGTTCGGCAGACGGAACTCGGGGATGCCGTACCGCAGCACGCCACCGAGCTCGTGGAAGGCCTCGAAGACGGTGACGGGGAAGCCCTCCTCGGCCAGCAGGTAGGCGGTGATCAGGCCGGACGGGCCGGAGCCGACGATCGCCACCGGGGGCTTGGTGGCCAGCAGCCACGGATCGCGGACGTGGGCGAACCGGCGGCTGGTGGCGTCGGGGTCGGCCACCTTCTCCCATTCGGGCAGGAACCACTCCAGTTGCCCGATGGTCATCGCCTGCTTGTGGATGCACATCCCCTGGCACTGCAGTTCCTGCGGGCAGACCCGTCCGGTCACGTTGGGCAGCGGGTTGCACGACTCGAGCAGCTCGAGCGCCTCCTGGAACTTGCCGTTCCCGATCAGCTCGAACATCTGCGGGATGTGGATCCGCACCGGGCAGCCGCCCTGCGGTTCCCGGTGGCCCTTGAGCAGGACGCCGAGCTCGCACGGTGCCTCGGCGCACTGCTTGTCGCGCAACGCCTCGAGCCAGACGAAGAGCTCGACATCGCGCCGGGTGTAGCCCAGGTCGCGGTAGCCAAGGTAGCCCTTGTTGACGAGCTCGAAGTCCTCGCAGCGGTCCTCGGGCTCACGGATGTAGGGCGGGATCGCCGAGCCGGCGGGCCAGTTCTGGGACAGGCCCGCGAACATCGGGTAGCGGTCGGACAGGTGGGCGTCCAGCGCCCGGACGAAGGCGCGCTTCTTGCCGATCGGGAGCCGCCACAGGAAGCGCATGAGCACCCGACTGGCGTCGTCGTCGCGGGAGAGCGCCTCCCACAGGCCGACGGTGAACTCCGCGGAGAGCTCCGGCTGCCGGAACTCCCAGGCCACCGCCTCCATGCCGTCGGCGGTGAACAACTCACGGAAGGCGCGGGGGTCGGCGGTCAGGCGCCGCTCCAGCAGCCCCAACTGGTTGATGAAGGAGATGCTGGTCATCGGATGATCTCCGCGTCGCAGGTGGCCTTGACCCGGGCGATCCGGGCCTCCAGCTCACCGGTGATGGCTACTGTCTCGAGGCTGCCGGCGCGCATCCGTCCGACAGTCTTCGGGGCGCCGTCGACCACCACCGTCGCCTTCTCGAACAGCTGCGGCAGCTCCTGGTAACAGGTAGCGCAGTCGTTGCAGAGCGCCAGGTCTTCAGGATCCAGCCAGATCGGACGCTCCGCTGTGGCCACCGGGGCCGCGGTGTCGGCCGGGGCGGGGATGGCGGTGGGTCCGGCCAGGCCCAGCTGCAGCGGGCCGCCCACCGGCGCGACGCTGGCGGTGGCCAGGTCGGCCATCGCCTGGGCGATGGTGTCCAGCGACGACTCCCGGTCGGCAATCGCCTCGGCGTACCTGGCGGTCAGCGCCTCGACCTCGCCGCGGTGCTGGGCGGTCAGCAGGGCCTCGGACTGCCCGGCGAGGAACTGCAGGGTGAGCCAGTGGCGCTTGCGGTCCTCGACCAGCGCCACGATCGCCGCGGAACAGGCCATCCGCACCAACTGCTTGCGCTTGTCCGTGGTGTAGACGAACGGGATCTTCCCCGCCCGCTGCTCGATGGGCAGCTCGACGTACTCGACAATCGGGATCGCCGCCGCCTCCTCATGCACGGCCAGCCAGCGGTACTGCTTGGCGAACCTGACCTCGCCGAGCGCGAAGTCGGCAGGGGTGAGCGGGATGGTGAGCAGCTGGAGGTTCCTCGACTCGTCGAGGTAGTCCAGCGTCGTGGTGGTCCACAGCTGGTCGGGATCGGGGTTTCCGGCCAGGCTGAACCGCTCCGGCAGGCTGGCCCCTCGCCGCGGGTCATGGACGAAGAGCGGGCTCATCCGGCTCTCCACCGCCATCCGCGACCGCGCGTTGGCCAGATCCTCCGGCATGCCGTTCTCGGTGTCGCAGGGGGCGTAGCTGACCATCAGGGCGGCGCCCTGGGTGAAGCTCAGCATGTCCGCGGCAGCACGCAGGAAGTGGCCGTGGTAGGCGGTGGCGGTCGAGCAGACGAAGACACCCGGGTGGAAGGCCGCCAGCAGGCCGAGTTCCTTGCGGGTCTCCTGCTTGCCGCCGTGCGCCGCGCCGTAACGGGCGAGGTCGGCGTCCTGGCCGGGGAAGCTGGCCGTCGAGGCCTGGCCGCCGGTATTGGAGTAGCCGCCGGTGTCGAGGACGAGCGACTTGATCGGGGTGCCGCCGGCCAGTACCCGCGACATCGCACCGAAGCCGATGTCGAAGGCGGCGCCGTCGCCACTGATCGTGAACACGGACGGAACCAGTGCCCGCTCCTCGGGGGTGAAGTCGCGCCACGACAGGGTGCGCAGCGCCGCGTCGTGCTGGGCGGGCTGGTAGCTGCCGGCCAGCTCGAGCTTCGCCACCCGCATGGCGCGAACCTCGTCGACCAACCCGGAGACCAGGCCTTCGTAGATGCCGACCGCCAGGGGCTGGGCGTCCTGGAACAGGCCGTTGACCCACGGGTCGAGGTAGGGCGAGAACGGCATGGTCGAGGCGTACACGCTCGAGCAGCCGGTCGAGTTGGCGATCACCGCAGGGGCAGGGCCGTTGCCGGTCGGGCCCGACTCGTAGAGGTAGATCCGGTTCTCCAGCTCGGTGATGGAGCGGGTGATCCGCTCCGCCCGCGGGCTGCCGGCGGGCACCGCTGCCAGCAGGCTGTGGAGCCCTTCCACGGTGGCGTCGAGCTCGCGCAGGTG
>JAEYUH010000154.1 GCA_023432725.1 Actinomycetes bacterium
CCCCGCAACGGGCCACGACGGGCTTCGGGGGCCATCGGGTCGGCGTGCGCCCGGGCGCCCCCACCGACCAGCGCCGGGAGCCGGGCGGCGGGCTGCGGGCCCTGCTGCCCAAGAAGCCGAAGCGACGCAAGTTCACCGAGCACGAGATCCGGATCGACGCCGAGGGCGAGCACTGGCTCGGCGACCTCGAGGGAGTCGTAAGGGTGCTCGAGCGCCCCACCGCCCCCGCAGTGCTGATCGACCCCAAGATCCACCGACCGGTGGACCGGCGCCAGCCACGGCACGACACCTTGTCGGCCGCAGCAGCGATCGCGGGGGACAGGCTGGTGGTCCGCCACGGCGACCAGGTGTTGCTCGACACTCCCGCCAGGGAGCCCATCACGGCCACCGGCTTGCGCGGCCTCGCGCTGGTGACCGAGATCGACCTGGCCGACGTCGGCAGAGGCCCGGACGCCAGTGCCAGGATCGCCGAGCTCGCGGCGTACGGGGCCGTGCTGCACAGCGCCGACCCCCGGCTCGCCCTCGATCCGACGCTCGCCACCCTGGTGAGCGCGCCCTACACGCGGCAGCCTCTGCTCGCCCACGTCAACCGCTCGCTGTGCCAGGTTCGCGCGGTGATGCGGGGCCATACCCGGATCCTCACCACCCGGCCATGGCCTTCGGTTTCGGTGCTGCTGTCGTGCCGCCGTCCCAACCTGCTCAACCAGATCCTCACCCAGCTGGCTGCCCAAGACATCCCCCAGCTCGAGGTGGTGCTGGGCTGCCATGGGTTCCCCGCCCCCAGCAGGGACTCCTTCGCCCCTGAACTGCGCCCGCTGCTCGGGCCGATCCTCGAGTTCGGCGAGGACGTGCTCTTCGGTGACGTGCTGGCGGCACTCTCGGCAGCAGCGTCCGGCGACCTGCTGTCGAAGGTGGATGACGACGACCTCTACGGCCCGCAGCACCTGTCCGACCTGGTCGTCGCCTGGCACTACGCCGATGCCCAGCTCGTGGGCCGCAAGCTGGCGCTGGTGCACTACCACGACGAGGACAAGTTGATGGTCCGCCGGTTCTTCCTCGAGGGCTACCGCTGGGACGCCGCCGGTGGCGCTTCGATCATCGCCCGCGGCGACCTCGCCGCTGTCGGGGGCTGGCGCTCCCAGCGACGCAGCGTCGACCACGGGCTGATGACACGGGTGTACGAGGCCGGGGGACTGGTCTACACGTGCAGCGGTCCCGGCTACATCCACGTGCGCCACTCCGAGGGCCACACCTACGACGTCGCCGACACCCGGTTCAAGGAGCTGTACGTCGAGGAGGCCCTGACAGGGATCCCCCCGGCCGCCTACGGGCTGCTGGACCTCAGTTCGCTGAAGGCTCCTGCTCAGTCAGTTCGCTGAACAGCCCGGCCCAGCGGGCGGCGAAGGCGTCCTCGCTGAAGTCGGCGGCCCTGACCCGGGCCGCCTCGCCGACCAGCGCGAGGCGGGCCGGATCGCGGAGGGCGGTCACGATCCGATCCGCGAGCGCGCGTCGGTTGCCGTAAGGCACGAGGAAGCCGTCCACGCCGTCGGTGATGATGTCGGGCGGACCGTAGCGCAGGTCGTAACTCACCACGGGGCAGCCGTAGCTCATCGCTTCCAGCAGCGTCAGCGAGATCCCCTCGAAGCGACTGCTGATCAGGCAGAGTGAGGCACGCTGGTAGACCTCGCCCGGGGTCTTGGTGAAGCCCCTCAGGCTGACCACTCTCCGAAGGCCGAGGTCGGTGACCTGCTGGCGCAGGGATGGCAGGTCGGGACCGGTTCCCCAGATCTCCAGGCGTGCCGACGGCAGTTGCCGGTGCACCAGCGCGAAGGCGTCGATAGCGTGGTCGATCTGTTTCTGGGCGTCGAGCCGGGCCAGCATGATGACCAAGTTCGGATCTCGCTCTGCAGCCGGATCGAACACGACGGGCGGGACCGCGTGCGGCAGCACCCGGAAGTTGTCGGACCGTCCATACCTAGCCTCCACCTCGGCGCGCTGGGCGGCGGTGAGGAAGACGACGGCGTCCACCTTCGTGCGGGCCTCGAACACCGGACGGAAGGTCGGCCGGATCGCCCGCAGGTCGTCGTACGGCTCCTTGATGTGGGCGTTGTGGATCACGAAGAGCCGGCGAGCCAGCGGGTTGGGGTAGCCGATCAGGTAGCGGTCGATCAGCCTGTCCTCGCTGGTGACGAACGCGGGGGAGTCGCCGATCAGCCGATCGAGGCAGAGGTGGTTGATCCGGTCAAGGCTGTCGTGCACCTCGACAGGGGTGCCGCCGGCGTCGAACAGGGTGACCCGGTCCACCTCGGGCAGCAGGGTGTCGGGGTCGATCACCCACCAGATCGTGAAGGCCGGGGACTGGTCGGCCCGGTAGTGGATCTCCTGGCGCGGCAGGTTGTGGTGCAGGTCCATGTAGATGCGGCGGCGCAGCGTCCCGTTCGGGCGGAACTCCTCGCGCAGCGTGCGGGCGCGGTTGGGGTTGAACCAGTCGCGGACGATCAGCCGACCGGCATGGTCGAACCGCTTGTAGACCCGGTACACCCCGTCGCCGTCGAAGTACCGGTACACCGGCTGGTCCTCGTCCTTGATCCAGTTCAGCTCCGGCTCGTCCACCGGGTGCAGGATCGGCGATCCGGCGTAGCTGGTGTCGTCGGGGTAGAAGTCGTGCAGGCACAGCAGCCGCATCGAGTCGTCCAGCAGACCCCGCTCGCGCAGCCCGTGCTCGATGTCGGCCAGCTCGGAGGAGTGCAGGAAGGTGACCAGCGCCTGGTCGGTGACGCCGTGAGCGGCGAGCACCCGCATCTTGGCGAAGATGGACGCCGACCTGCCCGCGAAGTTCCGCGGCAGCGCGTTGACGCAGAACAGGTACTTGCCGTCAGGGAACGGCGCCGGCGCGGGCAGCGGATCGAGCGGACGGATCGCCACCGGCGCGGCGGGTTGGGTACGGTGACCGGTGGCCGGGGAGGGCCGGGCCTTGCCAAGGACGCGTCGGACCGGGTCCGGCACCCGCATCGGCCTGCTCCCTCCCATGGATCTGCGACAATCTAACCACGTCGCCCCGGAGGAGCTGCGCCCGGCCGCGGCAGGTGAAAGGAAGAGAATGCGCGTCATCACCTACGGCACCTTCGATCTGTTCCACGACGGTCACCGACGCCTGCTGGAACGCGCGAAGGCCCTCGGGGACTATCTGATCGTCGGGGTGACGACGGAGAACTACGACGACTCCCGCGGCAAGCTGAACGTCGCCCAGTCGCTGATGGAGCGGATCCGCAACGTCGCCGACTCCGGCCTGGCCGACGAGATCATCATCGAGGAGTACGAGGGCCAGAAGGTCCAGGACATCCAGAAGCACGACGTCGACATCTTCGCCATCGGCTCGGACTGGCTCGGCAAGTTCGACTACCTCAAGGACTACTGCCAGGTCGTCTACCTGGAACGCACGAAGGGGGTGTCGTCCACCCAGTTGCGCAACGAGGCGGGCGTCATCCGGCTCGGCGTGATCGGGTCGGGACGGATCGCCGCCCGGTTCGTCGCCGAGGCCCGCTACGTCTCCGGCGTCTCCGTCGAGGGCGTGTTCAGCCGCCGCTTTTCCACCGCGAAGGCTTTCGCGGAGAAGCTGGAGCTGGAGCACGCATCCGAGACCCTGCCCGAGCTGTTCGAGAGCGTGGACGCGGTCTACATCGCGTCCCCCCACGGCACCCACTACGAGTACGCCCGCCAGGCCCTGGAGGCCGGCATCCACGTGCTGTGCGAGAAGCCGATGACCCTCACCAGGGCCCAGACCGCCGAGCTGTTCGAGCTCGCGACCGAGCGCGGCCTCGTCCTGCTCGAGGCGGTGAAGACCGCCTTCGGCCCCGGCTTCCAGCGGATGGTGGCGGTCGCGCGGTCGGGGTCGATCGGGCAGATCCGCTCGGTGGACGCCACCTTCACCAAGCTGGTCGACCACGGCAGGGAACTGGAGGGTCCAGAAGGCGGCAGCATCTCCGAGCTGGCCACCTACCCGCTGCTCGCGGTGATCAAGCTGCTCGGCACCGACTACACCGGCATCCGCACCCAGTCCTTCCGCCCCGAGGGCAGCGAGGTGGAGCTGTTCAGCCGGATCGACCTCACCTACCCGCACGCGATCGCGTCCGCGCGCACCGGCATCGGCGTGAAGGCGGAGGGCGAGCTGGTGGTGGCCGGCACCCGCGGCTACGTCCACGTGCCAGCACCGTGGTGGCTCACCGAGTACTTCGAGACGCGGTTCGAGAACTCGTCCCAGAACAAGAAGTACTACTACAAGTTCGACGGTGACGGGCTGCGCTATGAGCTGGCCGAGTTCGCGCTCATGATCCGCAGCGGGAGCCGCGAGTCGTTCAAGCTCCGCGCGGCCGAGTCGATAGCGATGGCCGAGATCATCGAGCGCGCCAGGGCCGACGCCGAGATCTTCGGCTGATCCGGGGCAGCCATGGCGCAGAAGTTCAACCGGGTCGAGTCGCTGGTCCGCAAGGCCCTCCGGGCCAGGTCCGGGTTCTTCTACACCGGCTACCTGGCGGGCCGCCGGGTCTACCGCACGGTCGTCAACACCCTCACCGGCCGCCACGTCGGCTGGGTGGCCTGGCTCCAGTCGGCGCGGTGGACGGCGCCGCTGACCCTCGAGATCACCGGCTGGGCGTACGAGCGCGGCAGCGGCAGCAAGGGCGTCCGACCCCGGATCACCGTCATCCTGCGCAACAAGGCGACCAGGGCGCGCCTCGAGGTGCCCGCCGAGCACCGCTACGAGGCCCAGGCCAACTCCAAGGCCCGGCTGATGCCGGTCGACTACGGCGAGTTCGGCTTCAGCGCGTCGCTCGACCTCTCCCCGGTCGCGGCCGCCGTCGGCAGCGGCGACTGGCAGGTCACCGTCAGGGTCGACTCCTCCGACCGGGTGGTGGCGGGTCCGTTCCTGCAGGTGCTGCGCACCGCCTCGGCGGCCCAGCTCGCCGCCCACACCGTCGACGGCGTGCAGGTGGTCCCGCGGTGGGAGGCAGGGCGCGGGCTGGTGATCGCCGCCTCCCGTCCCCGTGTCCTCGAGCAGGAGACCACGGTCTCCGGCCGCGTGGTCGCCATCACCGTCGCCACCCGCGACTTCCCCGTCACCCACGCCGCCCTCGTCTCGCCGCGTGGCCGCCACGCGCTGGCGGTGGAGGAGCTGTCACCCGGGTCGTACCGGCTGTCCGGCGAGGTTCCCGAGTGCTTCCCCGACGGGCCCACCTCCGCCGACGAACCGGGGGAGCGTGAGGGCGCGGGTTCACCGGAACGGGTGGGCGAGAGCCTTCCGCTGCTCAACCACCGCATCGAGGTGACCGATCCGTCCGGGTCGGTCGAAGCCGTGTTCTCCCGCCTGGACGACGCCGACGGTGCCACCGATCCGGCCCAGGGGCTGTACCCGATCGCCGGTACGGACGCGGCGCTGCAGCTGCGGGACACCCCCGCCACGATGCTGGTCGAGTCCGCAGAGGTCGAGGACGCCGAGCGGGTGGGGCTGCGCCTGACCGGCAGGATCCTGGGCGACCTCACCGGCGCCCGGCTGATGCTGACCGGGCCGCGGCTCGACATCGCCGCCGAGTTGGTGCCGGACGGCGATCGCTTCACCGCCTTTGTCCCGATGCTGGTCAGCGCCTGGGGAGGGCCGCCGCTGGCGCCGCAGACCGGCCGGTACGTGCTGCGCGGGCAGACCGCCGACGGTGCCTGGTTCCGGGTCGCCGCCACCCGCGCGCTGGTCCAGCAGACGCCGCGCGTGGTCACCACCGGCTGGTTCCGGTTGCGGACGGGGGTAGCTCCCGGCCGCCGGCTGGCCTTCCAGCTCAACGCCCCGCTGGGCGACCGTGAGATCGGCGACTACCAGCAGGCGGCGCTCAAGCTGAAGTACCACAGGGCCGTCCACCAGCCGAAGGAGGCCGTCTACTTCGAGAGCTTCAACGGCAGGGCGGCCACCTGCAACCCGTACGCCCTCGACCGCGAGGTGGCCCGGCAGTTCCCCGACCTGCCTCGCTACTGGGGCGTCCTCGACCTGTCGGTGGCGGTGCCGGAGGGCTCGATCCCGGTCCTGAAGGGCACCCGGCAGTGGTGGGACGCCCGGTTCACCAGTCGCTACGTGATCACCAACGAATGGCTGCGCCAGAAGTTCAAGCACCAGCCCTTCCAGGTCGTGTTGCAGACCTGGCACGGCTCCATGTTCAAGCGGATCGGCCTTGACCGTCCGAACTTCAGCAAGGACGAGGAGCACTTCCTCGCCCTCGAGCGGGTGAAGTGGGACATCCTGCTCTCCCAGAACGAGCACTCGACGGGGATCTTCCGGTCGGCCTACGCCTGGGACAAGCCGATCTGGACCGAGGGCTACCCGCGCAACGACATCCTCGTGACGGGTGAGCGCGAGCCGATCCGGGACCTGCTGGGGATCCGTCCGGACCAGAAGGCGGTGCTCTACGCGCCGACCTGGCGCGAGGAGCACGAGGAGGTCCTCGTCGACTTCCTCGACCTGCCCGAGATCGCCCGCCAGCTCGGCGACGACTACGTGATCCTGCTGCGCGGGCACTCCCGCACCCTGCGCGGCGGCGACAACGTGCGGGTGCCGGGCGTCATCGACGTCACCAGCTACCCGCACACCGCCGACGTCTTCCTGGCCGCGGACGCGATGATCACCGACTACTCCTCGGTGATGTTCGACTTCTCGGTGACGGGACGGCCGATGATCTTCTTCACCCCTGACCTGGACAAGTACCGCGACCAGAGCCGCGGGGTCTACTTCGACCTCGCCGAACTGGCCCCCGGCCCCGTCTGCCACCACCAGTCGGAGGTGGTCGAGGCGATCCGGGCCATGGAGTCGGACGTGCCGCGGTACGCCGAGCGGTACACGGCGTGGCGGGAGCGCTTCAACGCCCACGATGATGGCCACTGCTCGCAGCGCGTGATCGAGCGGCTCTTCCAGCTTCCGAAGAAGGACGCCGCCGGCACCGAGGCCGACGCGTCCACCCTTGCCCAGACCGCGAAGCAGGCAGTCCGGATCATCAGGGACTGACGGGGCACTGGCGCTCGCTCCCGGCGCGCCTGGGGGCACCCCCGGCTGTTCTCAGCCCCGATTGCAGCCCCAGAACCGCCGCGGACGCCCCCACTCAGCTGGTGGCGGCCAGTGCGCGGGCGATCCGGGCGATCACCGTCGCCGGCTCGCGGACGATCTCCCGGCCCAGCCACCGCACCACCTGGTAGCCCTGGTCGCGCAGGGCCTGCTCGCGCTCCTTCTCTGCCACGAAAGCCGCGGCATCGGCGTACTTGACGGCCCCGTCCGCCTCACCGATCAGCCGGTGCCCTGGCCACAGGCAGTCCGGGTAGAACACCCCCCGCGCCGTCCGGACGGCCTGCTGGAACAGCGGCATCGGCAGCCCGGCGAGGTACAGGTGACCCGCCGTCAGCGACTCGATCGGGCTCTCGCGGACGGGGTCGGCCAGGGCGAGCGCCGTCCGGAGCCGGGTGGCGCGACACCAGGCCATCGCCTCCCCGATCGCGTCCCTTGCCGCCGATGCCAACCGCGGATCGGCGTAGTCGCAGCGGCGCGGGAACTGCACCTGCGCCTCGCACAACCGGCGGGCCGCGGCGTCGAGCAGCACCAGGGCCGCCGGTAGCTGGAGCCTGCGCGCGAGATCGACGCAGGTCCGGGGCAGGGTGGTGATCAGGTAACCGTCCGGATCCAGCGTGACGTGGTGGCGGGGAAGGCGCGTGGGGCGGTGCAGCACAACGTCCGCGGGACCCCGATGGCTCGCCGTCCGGGGCACGCAGAGGTGGACGGAGCTGGTGTCCCAACCCGTGCTGCCGGGGTGGGGCAGTCGCCACGCCAGCGCCGCGGTGCTGTGGCTCATCACAGCCTGCGGTGCTGCCACCTGCTCGGCATGGGCGCGCACCAGGTGCCGGGCAGCTGGCTCCAGCGGCCACCGCGCGGCGTCGAGGTAGACGCCGGGACGCAGCCGCACCAGCCGGCCCGAGCGCAACTGGGTGCGGAGCATGGCCGGGGTGACGCCCGGAACCAACATGTGTTCGCGCAGCGCGGGCTGGGTTGGCAAGGTCCACGGCCGGGGGGTTCGCACGGCAGCAGCCTGCCGTCCGGCCCCGCCGTCCCACCCCGCGGGGGGAGGATCTGTGGACAACTCGCCGGGACTGGCCGGGCCGCGTCCGGTTTCGGGGCGCCCCGGGTGGTTAACAGCGCCCGTGAAGGGCTGATAACCACCGTCCATGCCCCCGCATGAGGGGACGGCAGCGCCCGCCGGTCAGGTGCGGGTGGTCGGCAGCCAGACCGTGGCGCGCAGCATGTTGTGATCGGACGGGATCGTGCCGATGAACCGGCCGTCGGGGTCCACGTTGACCACCGTCTCCCACTCCTGGACCCGCATGGGCGAGGTCAGGATGTAGTCGACGTTGGTGCCGTTGACCTGGGTGGTGGTCCGGCGGGCCCGCCTGGCCCAGCCGTTGAAGCTGTAGTAGTTGGTGTTGATCCGGGTCTCGACGGTGGGTTTGACCGGCACCGTCGTGCCCTTCACATTGCCCAGCGGGTCGATCAGGCCACCTGCTGTCAGGACGTCGTAGGGGGCGTTGGTCGGGAGGTCGGCGCGGCTGGAGGCCAGGTCACCCGCCAGCACCACCGGCAGCCGGTCGGGGTTCTTCGCGGCGATCGCGGCGAGGATGTCCCCGGCCTGACGCGCCCTGTGGTCGTGGAAGACGGTCTTGCCCGCGGCGTCGTTGTCGGGCTCCAGGTGCGTGTTGCCGAAGAAGAAGCGCTGGCCCGTGGCCCGCTGCTCGAAGATCGTCCAGACCAGATAGCGGTCGTAGGCGGAGGGGGTGATCCGCGACAACTCGACGCTGCCCTGCGAGATCAGCTTGAGCCGGTCGGTCCGGTAGATGGTCTTGGTTCCCTTGGACGCACCCCGGTCCTGGTAGACGCACCCGGACGGGGTGGACGACTTGACGCAGTTGTTGCGGTGGGTGTTGGTCAGCGCCCACGGGCTGCCCAGCAGTTCCACCAGGTCCTCGAACTGCGACTTGTTCTGGGTGGAGCCGTCGGGGTTGATCAGCCACGACTGCTGGGCCTCCTGCAGCCCGATCACGTCGGGATCCTGGCGCTGGATCGTCTCGACCACTGCGGCTCGCCGGGTGGTCCACGGCTTCTCCTCGGCCAGCCCGGAGTGGCAGTTGTGGCACCGCACGTTGTAGCTGGCGACGACCAGCGGCGTCGGCTCGGCCGGGGTCGTGGTGGTGACGGTGGTCCCGTAGTCGGTCAGGAAGTTGCCGGCCAGGTCCATCACCCTGACCTTGAACGAGTACGTCGTCCGCGGGGTGAGCCCGCCGAGGGTGATCGACGACCCGGTGGTGTGGGCGTACTGGGAGGTCACCCAGGGGTTGACGTCGTACTTCACCCGGTACCGCGGCGCGCCGGGGATGGGGTTCCAGGCCAGGGTCACCGTGGTCGGAGCCGCGGCGGTGACGGCGAGACCCGTGGGCGGCAGGCTGCCCGGCAGGACGATCGGCGGCGCCGTGGTGGGCGGTGCGGTCGGCAGCGGAGGCGTGGGCGTCGGGGTGGGGGTAGGTGTCGGGGTCGGCGTTGGAGTCGGGGTCACCGACGGGGTGGGGCTGGGGGTGGGCTTGGGTGACGGAGTCGCGGCGGGCGTCGTCGCGGTTCCGGCGGTGGTCAGCTTGATCTTCGGCCCGTAGTCGGTCAGGAAGCTGCCGGACGGCTTCATGACGCGGAGCTTGACCCAATAGGTGGTGGCGGGGGCGAGCCCGGTGAGGGTGATCGTGTTCGAGGTTGTGAACGCGTAGCGCGAGTTCGTCCACGGCGTCGCGTCGAACTTCAGGCGGTAGCCCGGTGCTCCCGCCAGCGGCGTCCAGCTCAAGGTGGCCGAGTTCGCGGTGGTGCTGACGACGGTGGGGGCCGCGGGGGGTCCGTCGAAGGCCGCGGTGGTGAAGCTGATCGCCGGGCTGTACTGGCTCTTGTTCGAGCCCTTGCTGTCGATCACCCGCACCTTGGCGTAGTACTTCGTCGCCGGCTTGAGCCCCGTCAGGGTTCCGGACGTGCCGGTGAACCTGACATAGCTCGGGCTCTTCATCTTGCTCGACGTCGAGTACTGGATGCGGTACCTGTCGGTGGTGCCGCGCGCGGACCACCCAAGGGCCGCCGTGGTGGTGGTCAGCGTGCTGCTGGTCAGGCCGGTCGGCGATAGCAGCGGGAAGCTGTCCTTGCTGCGTGTGGTGACCTTCAACGTCTTGCTGTAGCCGCTCAGGAACCGTCCCTTGGCATCCATCGCGCGGACCTTGACCCAGTAGCTCCGCTTCGACTTCAGACCGGTGAGCTCGACCCGGTTCGAGGTGGTCTTGCTGTAGACCGCCTTCTTGAACGTGGAGTTGTCGGCGTACTTGATCCGGTACGCCGCCACGCCCGAGCGCGCCGACCAGGTCAGCATCACCGAGGTGTTCGCCGTGGACACGGTGCTCAGTCCGGTCGGCGCCTTCACGGAGGCGGCCTCGGCAGGTTGCGCGAACAGCCCGCCGCTCATCATCAGCAACGACACGAGCAGCGCGACCAGGCATAGGGCACGCCGGCCGTGGGACATGAGCGACTCCTGGGACGCA